>JBCCNE010000056.1:0-15224 GCA_039026015.1 Cyanobacteria bacterium P01_C01_bin.70
GATATCCCTGTCACTCGGTAGCTTCAGCTCAATCTCCAACAGATTCAAAAACACATCCTTCAACGGATTCGCAGCGGCAAAGCAACATAGCCGCACCCCAGCCACCATGGCATCCTCTAGCCAATAGCGCATGCCCGTCGTCAGTCGCTTCGCCTCGGGCAGTATCAGCAGCGTCTGAGGTCCAACGTTTTCTAAAATCTCATCCTTCAGCACATCCATGGTCATGGGTTTATCGCCCACCACCTCGCCATTGCGGTCGTACCTCGGCTCCACGGTGGGGATGTCCAGCTGCTCGGCTAGTGCTACAAAGAACCGTTTACCAGAGCCTTTGTACGTGACGGTTGCGATCGCAAACTCCCCAGCCAGCCGCTTTGCCACCAGCCCAGGAAAATCATCAATCATCCCCAGCTCCGCCAACACCAGGACGCTACTACCCGCCTGGATAGCAGCGCACACATGCTCAAAGCCTTGAGGGTCTATGCAGTTTGCAGTTCCTGTCGTTTCTGTCGCCACTGACTGAGCAGGTCGCTGGCCATGGTCGCCAGGTTCTGAGACTTTGGGTTAGTCGCTTGCCTCACCGAATCAACCTTTACCCGGACCTCGTCTGGCAAGTCCTCATAGGTCATCTGGTCCGCCATCTGCAGCATCAACTGATGAGCCACCGTCATCCGATGCCCCGCCAACTCAGCCGCCCCACGGACTAACTCATTCATATCCAGGTCCTGCGCTGGGTCCGCTTCTGGCACCTGTCCAGCCGCATCCACCTCACCCAGGTCAGTCTTCACCAGCGCTGCCGGGTCACTATTACTAACCTCAAACTCCTCAATCTTTCCACCACCAACGACATGGGCACGCAGCTCACGGACTAAATTTGCCTGCGTTTGAGTCAGATAAACCTTACCATTTGAATCTTTAGTCGCCTTAATATCTAAGTGCTTTAGGTAGTCATAGTAAGACTGCTTTTTAATATCAAGCTCTGCCATCAGCTCTTCCGGTCGTAGCTGGTGCTCAACAGTGGAATTCTGGTCAGTCATGTCCCGCACAAATTTATTTGCTACTCCATATAGTGGAATGCCAAATAAAAAACGGTTTCCGAACTTCCACCGGAATCGCAGTAAAGATTCCATTGGACTGGAAAGATGCCTCTACGTACACCGACAAATTAACTGGGTTATTTTTCGGATTAATGCTGTTGAAATCGATTGAGCTTAAATTACAAGGCAGAAAAAAATTAGAGCATCAGCCTAGGACTTTTCCTAATAGCTAATGCTCTATTAAATGAGTGATTAGTGATAGTTAAGTGACGGTTGCAACGGCAACTTACGAGGTGTTGGACGGAGGTATCTGTTGGATGCTGCCAATTTGGTCGCCACGTACGGTCTCGGCAAAGCCACCGGAAAACTGAGCACCCCGCAAGTCGTACTTGGGTGATTGCTGTGCAACCAGCGTTTGGATGATCTGTTGCAAAGAAGAAATCTGCTCGTCTTTAGCCTCTAGCTGCTGACGCAGGATCTCAATCTGGTCACGATACTCGGCTAACTGTGCATCAGCATAAACCGCCTGATAATCTGCCTGGCCTATCGTGTGGCAGCGTTGCCCATAATTGATGCGATTCGTGGGCACCTGGTTGCGAGCAGAATAATTTAGCCCATAAAGGTTGCATAACCCTTTGGACAAATCGTTGCAAGATAGCGCTGCTGCTGACCACGGAAATAAATACATAATGCCTACAATCAGCATTATGTTTAGGGATATTCCAAAATTTCTTGTTAATAGGTCATTTCTCTGAGCGGCACAGTAGACCTATGGAGTACTCGACGATGGCAGCTGCACTTGCTCGACGGGAATGCCCAGCTGCTCCGTTAGCTCAATGACGTTGCCCGTAAACGTAGAAACATCACCCGAGACGGCAGCGGCTCCGCTGGCAATCGTACCGATGGCAGCGCCCAGGGCAACCAGCTTTTTCAGACGCCGACTGATGCGGTTTTGATCGGGCTGTTCTTCTTTCAGGTCGCGATCCAGGAGGTCAAGGACATCGGCTGCTCGATAGCGACAGCATCAGCATCAGGGTTACAGGTTCTTCAGGGCCTCGATCAAAACACAGGGATTCGCATTTAATTTCTGCCAATCTCGTCGCAGATCTTGCCATAGCCCATGGATTTTTTCAGGGTAAACCTGGGGATCTCTCCCATAAACATTAGTAATATACTGCAATAGGTTAAAACAGATTGTCGTCTGACCAGCAATGACTAAACTATCTAGCTCATTGATACGCTTGTTATCGGAGGTAGCTGTTTGGATGGTAATAACATTCTTTGCATCAAACCACAGCGTAGTGGGCATACAGGCAGCACTATTAATCACAGTCCTTAATCTATTTTCTAGGCCACTAATGTGAGGCACATTATCAATGGAATCCGTCAGCAATCGATCGATTCGATTCATAATCAGTGCCTCATCATAGATCGGATTATCATAAGGCTGGTTAAGCACCAACGACCGAATGCGTTTCATAAATACCTGTCTAATTAGGGCAGACATGGACGTCACCCGCAAACTCATAATATAGATAAATTGATTCACCTTGAGGGTTTTCAGATCTTGCCAACTCTCAAGGCCCAAGTTGGGAACCTGTTTTAACAACTTACGAATCTGACCGCTGGAATAAAGGATGGTGCCTGTCACTAAACCCGACAATACCAATGGCATAAAGGCCGGGAAGAAATCTTTCAAAATATCAAAAGTGCCTTGGTTAACTTCACTCCAAAGACTAAAGGCTGAGGAAACAACCGTAGTGAAGCAGGTAATTAAAGCTCCATATATTAGCCAGTTAACATGCTTCAGGGTTAACCAGCCAGAGGACAACGTTTTTTTAGGATAGGGAAATATATTGTCGTCAGTTGGATCAGTATCCGAAATAATGATCAAATCAGGAAGCCCATTACTTTTCCGCCCATCGGCAAGCAATAGACTACCAATACCTTGGTTATCGTAAATACCGCCATCCATTAAAGCCACTGTGTTTGTAAGAACCGGAGCTTCAGATTCTTCACAGGTACCACAGCTATATTTAGGTTGTTGATCAGGGGGAATGGCCATGGCTGTAGTAACCCTTGCTAGCACGTTCTGATCGGGCCACTTGAAGTCTTGAGGAAACGCTAAGGGTTCAAAGCCACCAGGAAAACAGGAGGAAGCGGCTACAATATCCGCCAGTCGAATCTTTTTAGCGTCTTCCCGGTCAATAAAAACATTACCATTACCAATTCTGGCACCTTTGCTAAATGTTTTTTGGAATCGGAAGGCAAGGCCCGTACGAAACTCGGTGGCGTTAAATGAGATTTCCGTAACCCCTATATTGTCAGCATCCAGGATTTGACCAAAGGTATACGGCCTGTCCTTCGAGTCCGCCAGAAAGGTACGGGCATAGACATTGGCCAAGGAAGTAATCAGTTTGCGCCCCCCAGGGAGCTCTTGCCCCGACTCCTGGTTAAGGTCCTCAAGTCCCTGTTTTATTAAGTTTGTCTTATTCAAGAAAGTACAAAAATCATTAAAAAAGGCCGAAAATGGACGATTTTCAACGAGAGATAGGATATACTTCGCCCCGGTGAAGGTACCTCCGGATACGGTAGAAAGACGGTCTAAATTAGGCAACAGTTTGATGTGTTGGAGATAGGAAAGGATACCAAGGTGAAATGCTGCCGCCCGATAACCTCCACCGGAAAGCGCCAGGGCAATTTTTATATTTGCGGCACGGAGATCCTCCGGGAGGTCTATTTGCGGTGATTGATGCTCTTCACGAGGTAAATCGGGGGGGCCTTCTGTCATGGTTAAACACAAATGAAAAGAGACGGACACGAATCCTTTCTTAGGGTGTCTCATTACTACATTTTGCGCTTCTTTCCTAATAATTCTTACACTTTTTGGAGCCAGTACAGGTTAACTCCATTCCGAACTGATTTATTCTCAGAATCCTTCTTTCCCAAAAGATTCCATACCTCTACTCCTTGCCTCAGCCGTTCTAAATGCTCCATATTCGCCACATCACTACCCTCACCTCAATAACTCAGCCGACACACCCGAAACCTTTCTCTTCCCTTCAACAACAACCCGCAAAATTTCTAACGCAGGCCGCTCCGCTTCTATCAACCCCGCCACCCGCGTCACCTGACTCGCCCGTATATACTCGCTCACTCGACCTTTATGGCTATCCCACCGATAGTAATAACTCACGCTAGGATTCGCTCGCTTTCGGTTGCCCGTCCGCTCCTCAATCCAGCCTGAGGCATTACCAGGAGCCCGATACTTCCGCCGATTCTCCGTCCCATCCAGCGGCTTACGCACCATCGTCCGCCGTCCCCCAGAACGCAGATCCACACGCTGATAGACCACCGGCTCCGGCAACAACGCCAGCTGCATCCCATTCAAAACGTCCTCAATCCGCAGCTGCCCCGCTCGTTCTGCTTTAAGCACACGCTTACGACCCATTTGCTTTAGGTCATAGGTGCCATGGCACGGAGCACAGAGCGCTTTTAGGTTGTTGAGATCGCAATTCCCAGGTTCATGGTCTAAATGAGCAACTGTAAGTTTGAAACGCCCCAACCGCGCCACCGGCTCCGCGTCTTCCACCACATCCCACAGCTCCACCACCTTCGGATGATTAGAGCGCTCGATTCTGGCGATGGCGTCTTCCGGCGATTCCCCAGGCTGACGACAGGGCCGCCCGCATGCAGTACAGCACCAGTTGGCCTCGGTTTTAATCGCTAACGCTATCTCATCCCAATTTTCAGGATAGAGACTTCGATCCATGGGCATAGTGCTATCCCCCCGTTAACCGAGACATCGCCGCCAGAATCTGTTGTTGCTCCGGCGTTAGCTCCGTCGCTTCGGCCTCAGCGTCCACCATCGTTGGCTGTAGCTGGGCCTCTAAGTCATCCCACGATTGCGATCGCAAATCCTCAAACGGCACCCACCGTTCATCCACCAGACATACCAAAGTTGTCTCTCCCTGACGTTGAGACGCCAGCACCAAACCGCGCCGCCGTGCTTCGTCGTACCAGGTCGCCCATTCGCTGTTACCGGTCGGCTGTTCCAGCTTAGTATCCAGCGTGTCAGCGATTAACTCGCCTAACGCTGGCATGGACGGTCCCGGCTCTAACTCTTCCAAGTCACCGTCGGCTGTTTCCGCCCGAGCAACGTCCACGGGGATCGCTGTCAGTCCAACAGCGCCGATGATATTTTCTTCAATCAACCCATCCTTAACCAAAGCCGCTTTGGCTTTGTAGAAACGACTCCGGGAGATATTCCACTCCCGACAGAATGCAGAGATACTCTCGATTCTTAGAGCGCTGCCTGAGGCTTGATACGCCAGGAGTAGGTGATATAGGTAACCTCTGGGGGTGTAATACCCAGCTTCCCAGCCCTGCTTGATATCGGCCAGCGTTAGTCCCTCACCGTCATGATTAGGCTGTGTCATAGCATCACCCCGCTTGCCGTATGTCATTGGCAGCTGCACCCGGAGGCTCCGCCGCTAGCTCCCATTCTGCCTGGAGTAAAGGGATTTCGATATGGCGGCACTCAGCGTCAGTCCGCAGCTGCGGGGTAATCGGGCTCTGGGATGCGATGGCGTTTTTCACTCGATGCAACACTACCGATGCGTCGGGTTCTGGCTCAGAATTCTGTTCTGGGGGAGCCGTATTCACGGGTGGTCCATCGTCCGTAATCGCCTGTAGCTCATCCGTTAGCGCTTCCCAGCTCAGCTGGCGTAGCTGGGTGAAGGGGACACATCGCTCATCGACGGTGTAGACCATAATCGTTCCATCAATGCGCTGAGAACCAACGACTAAGCCACGTTTACGCGCTTCTTGAAACCAGTACTGGAAGTCATCCGGTGCCTTTTCCTTGGCTAGTGCTTCTGGTTGCCACTGTTCTTCGATAGCCTTTTGTAGGAATCGTGTGGGGTGTTTAACGGTGATTTCTTTTTCTTCGAGACATGAGATCGCAACTTCCACACGCTCCGGCCAGCGTTCGAACGCTCGGCGGAGATGCGGATCGCCTAGATTGATCTGAAACTTTTTCTTTGCCGCGAGTAAAATCGGCGGCACATAAGTTTCTTCACCTGGGGATATTGCCTCATTGGGAGACTCTGTAGTCTTAACTTGAGCAAGTGGCCGGTCGAAAACGCTGACTGCTGTTCTTAATTCTGAATTATTTACATTTGAACTAACACACACGTCTTGTGTAGTAGGTCTAATTAGTTTTAAAGAGTTTAAAGCGATCTGAACGCCTTTCTCTGCATGTGTTTCAAGCGCTAACTGTTTCCTAGAGGAAACAACTGTTTCTTGAGGGAAACGATCGTTGTCTGTAGGAAACAGTTGTTTCCTGGACAAAACACTGTTTCCTACAGACAACACGTACTGACTATCGGACATGTCTACGGGCTGAGTGTCGGATTTATCCGTTCTGAGTTTGACCTTGGCTGCAGTGATCTCCAAGTCAATCCAGCTTTTCTGATCTAGAACTTTTAAGGCTTTGCTGACAGTGCCAGGGCTACATTCAAGGGCAGTCGCGATTTCTCGAACACCGATTTCTAAATCTTTATCCCCCCAAGGGTCAATTGTTCGAAGGTAGTAAAGAACGTCCCGTTCCCTTGGTTTTAGCTCTTTTACGGCTTTCAACCATTCTTCATTTGTCAGCCTGTAATGACGTGCAGAACGAGGTGACGGTTGAGGCTTAACCGCACCTTGATGTTTATGTGTCATAATCGAATCACGAATTTTATTTAGACGACCCCCGAAGTTGCAAGCTTACGGGGGTTTTTTATACTCAAAAAACCGAGTATGTACGTAAGAGCGTGGTGTAATTTCACGCTTTAGACTTTTAGCTAACCTTTGGTGTAGACACTATATTTTCTTCAACCGAATGCCAGCGAACTACAATTTCTCCTCCCATTAATTCAATAAGCGCGGCTAAATCCATATAACGTCTAGCGTCTGGTTCTGCAAAACACTTGTTCACAAGCTTAGAAACACCAGTAGGTTTATCCTTGCCACGCTTTTCAGCAAGTTGTTTAGCCAACTCGTATTTGGAAATATCAAGCGATTCTAAACGCTTTTCCAAAATTTCTTTCATCACTTTTATATAGGTCAATTAGCCTACATATATAGACTACTCGACATGGTGAAGAATAGATCACTCTGAATCAACTTTTTTGCAATTCGTTTGATCAGCTTCGTTTGTCAGCGTATGGACATACGAGGAGCAGCTATGAAGCGCAGGTTTCAAATTTAACCGCTTTTTCGCTTCTGGAAGTTCAAAAATACCTTGGTCAGTAGTGAGGCCCTGACGGACAAATAAATCTATAGACGTAGTGACATAGCTTACATACAGTAAAATTTCAGCCGCTCTATAACCCTCATCTGCCTTAAACCTGGAGGGCTCGGAAAATAGCAATCATCTCAGTAAATGGTTGTTCACTTCGTTCACATTTTTTCGTGATTTGCGACTTAGGCTGACGATAGCGTATTCCTTCCACTACAAAGCGATTGACTACTTGCAGTCCTTACGTAAAGACCGTTCCAGGAATACGCTCTAAATCAGATCATGGGCCGCAAATCACTAGCCAGGGGATTTAGAGAGAAGAGAAGAAAGGAGAGGAGCGAAAGGGTATCTGATGGCGCAGCCCTGAGCCATTGTCAAGGCTGCACACGCTTCTTAAAACTCCGGCTCCTCCTTCCGGCGCTGCATAAACAACGTACTAGAAAACGCTCGTATCGTCGTTTCCTGCGCCTCCGGCAGCGCACCTTGCAACTCTTTGAAAATACCCACGATTTCCGCCACATCGCGACTCGTCGGCTCTTTTGCTGACGTTGACTGCGGTGGGTTTGGTATTGCAGCTAAGTTAGGCGGCGCTGTGGGGCGTGGGTCGCTTGCCGGTGGCATAAACTCGTTACGCTCGTTGGGCGCAACGGTACGGCTCTCCAGCGTCTGCATCAGCTCCGGCGCTTGCTCCTTGGCCACTCTCCATTTACCCGTGCGGTAGTGGCATAAAATCACATCCCCTTTTCTAAGCCTGGAAAATATCCCAGGATTGAAATAGATGCGCTGTTCTCCGCCGTTCTCAAAAACGACTAACGCAGAGTGCTGCGCCTGCCATTCTGGGTTATTAGTTTTAGGCTCAGTTGGATCAAACTTCAGCGTGACCCATTGCCATACGCTTTGCTGCGATGCGTTTTTTAGTGGTGAGTTCGTCATTTATCTTCTATGTGTCGGATTACTGGCAGTGCGGGGCACCACTCCCGCGTAGGTGCAGGAGCTTAAAAAACTTCGTCGCAGCTGCAGGGGTTAGGATCGTCATAACCGCCCGTTAGATAAGCATGGCTGAGGATGCGCCAATCAAGCTTTGAGCGGTCTTGCGTTACTTCCTGATGAATACTGGCAAGAGCCGTCATCACCTGCCGACTGCCCCAACGCCTTAGGATTTGCTCCAAAGTTGCTTGATCCATCCCCCAGGCTTCAACCTTCTCCAAGTCCTGCTGTTCCCGCCGTTCCTGGCAGGTAATAAAATCTAACTCGTACATCTTGTTTCCTTTTGCTTTGATTGGTAGGCAAGATGTGCACGGAATGATCTGGTTGCACCCAGGTCATTCCACCATAAGCACAAACTCACCAAAAGAGAGTTTGATTGATATCACCTAAAGTCCGTAAAAGCATTAATTTAATTGGATTTCAGCCACTCAAAAAACTCTCTTTTAACTCTTTTATTGTACCATTTTTAGTGCTAAAAATGGTACAATAGTATTAACGCATGGGGGCTTAGAACATCGCGTGAGACTCGGGGCGCTATACGGAAACGCAACCCAGCCGCTACAGATGGCCATTGCATTATTATTTCAATGACTGTCATTGCCAGATGGGGCGCTGGGTGGACCTAAACAGATAACGGCGAGTTAGGGCGGTAACCCTACAAAGACGGAGCGGCGAGAACTAGGCCAGACTACTTGAAACCGACCGGAGAAACGGCGAGAGCCTTGCTAGCAGGCAGCAACCTAACAACGGCAGCAGACACACGGTGACCTTAAACCTACCCTGGTCAACGGCCACGACCAGGGGCGCAACAACAATAAACGGCAGGGCAACAGCCTTTTTAAGGCACCCTGCCATAACAACAATATGAATGCAACAACTAGAGCTAAAGCCCAAACCTGACATACTCAACGCCTGCCCGTGGGCACGCCCACACCGCGACGGCATCGCCTGCGGCGTAGTGCTCGCTGTACCTGCACCGCTGCCCTATGGGCTGGCAACGTGGCTACTCGCTGCGGGCTGGCAGTCTAAGGCGGTCGCGAACGATCGGGGGCAGTATGCGGCGCTGCTGGTCGGTGGCTGCGCGGTGGAGCTGCTGGGCTGGGTGCCTAGGCCGGAGAGTCATGGCAGTCTAACAGCAGGGAACTACTTACCCTGGTAGTCTCTAGCAGCGGCAGACGCCGCCCGAGCACCGAGCGCCACGCAGCCACGAGGGACCACAGCAGCAGTGGCCCCGTTGACCAGGGCGGAGCGGATGCGGAGAGCGTAGCGGCCCTGGTGAATGGGTGCGCTGTGGTAGCCTGTCTGGCGGTGGCGTAGAGGGCGGAGGGTGGCCACTAGCGAGGGACGAGCGGAACTGAGCCGTGCCGGTGTGAGTACACGGGCACAACAGCTTGGGTTAAGTGAGTTATGTAACGCTAAGCGTTTTTGGGACTCGATCTATTCAGATTGCACTTGTAGGTGGAGCTAAAACCATTGATTTTTCACTCAAAAGTTGTGATTCATATACAATCTTAAGTACTCTCAAAGTCCATCTAACTCACCTAAACCCTTAGAAATAAAGCATCCGAGCATCTGAGCATCCCACAGAAAGAGGGTTCAATCTTATACCACCGCATCTTTTACTTCTAATGACAAAATCATGGTGCAACGTTTAGTTGCAGCAACAATGACATAAAGGAGTGTTGACAGCGTAGCTGAAACGAAGTGCAATAAGAATCACTCGTTATCCGAAACAACGCAAACTCATTACGCGATCAGGAAAAATCTAAATTCCCCTCAAAAAATTAGTACAAAAAATACCATGAAAACCTTTTACAGCAATGTATTCAGGCTTATTACACTTTATGACAGCTACGCTTGCATTACGCCTTTTATGGAAAGGCGCATCGCTTCAGTATAGCGACCTAGCTTGTTATATAGAGACACTAAATCATCATTACTTTCAACTACATCGGGATGTTCATCACCCAACAATCGCTTGCGCATCGCTAGGGCTTCCTGATAGAGGCGTTCGGCCTTAGTGTATCTGCCTAGCTTGTCATAAAGCCCTGCCAAATTATTGAGACTTTGAGCTACATCAGGATGTTCATCTCCTAACAATCGTTTACGCATCTCTAAAGCCTCTCGGAATAAGGGCTCTGCCTCTCTATAACGCTTTTGATTGTTGTAAAGCACTGCTAGATTATTCAAGCTAAGAGCCACATCAGGATGCTCATCACCTAATAATCGCTTATGCATCGCCAGGGACTCCTCAAATAGGGACTCTGCACCGCTATTATAGAAGCGCATTTTATCGTAGAGTCCCGCCAAATTATTGAGACTTTCAGCCACATGAGGATGTTCATTTCCTAACAGTCGTTTACGCATCGCCAGGGTCTCTTCAAATAGGGGCTCTGCCTCGTCATAACGGCCTTGAGCAGTATAGAGAACTGCCAAATTATTGAGACTTTGAGCCACATCGGGATGTTCATCTCCTAACAGTCGTTTACGCATCGCCAGAGCCTCTTCAAATAGGGGCTCTGCCTCGTCATAACGGCCTTGAGCAGTATAGAGTTCTGCCAAATTATTAAGACTTTGAGCCACATCGGGATGTTCATCTCCTAACAATCGTTTACGCATCGCCAGGGCCTCTTCGAATAGGGGCTCTGCCTCGTCATAACGGCCTTGAGCAGTATAGAGTTCTGCCAAATTATTAAGACTTTGAGCTACATCGGGATGTTCATCACCTAATAATCGTTTGCATATCTCCAAAGACCTATGGAATAGGGGCTCTGCCTCTACATAGTGCCCTTGAGAAAAGTAACGCTCTGCTAACCAATCAACAGCCAAAGAGGGATGAACTTCGTCATGGGTATCAATACGTTCTATAGATGTAATTGACACACCAGAAATTTGTTTAAGCTCACCACTCTGAAAGAGCTCCATTAAACGCTTCAGTTTATTGGGCTCTCCCGTGAAGTCGATTTTGAGACTGCCTTTATCTATGCCAGTAATTCGGATAGAGTCATCACCAACCATTGCCCCCAGCCCATTAATGAATTGCCTTAGTTGATTAATATCTATTTTGTCAGCATCTACATCTAAAGTTACTCTGTAGCGAGGAGAAGTATTGCTGATAAACTCTTCTAAATTAAGGTTAGGAATTTCCTGGAGAATTAGAATTAATGATTCTAACCCAGGTCCACTGGAACTTTGAATCCATTCAAATAAGTCAAAGGTGCGATCCCCTTTTGATGCTCCCCGCGGGGCAACCAGGCCCGGCGGGGGATGTAAAGCTTGTACAACCTGGTTAAACTGTGCTTCTGGCAATGAATTAAGCACCCCAATAAGCTTAAAACGCTGCAAGGCAGATAATTGTTCCGTTATTGCATCAGGTTTTGACAACATCTTTCTGGCAGCTTTCTGGCAGATACATTTTATTTCTGAAGAATAACTCTATGTCGAGTCGACATTCTACTCCTCAGAAAGAATTAGGTTTAAGAGCGCACATTACTATCACTAGTGACACACAAATCCTTGGTGCATAATGGCGAACTAAGGACCTAAGGATATGCAGTGACAAAAGATTTCTTCATCAGCTACAACAGCGCTGATCGTCAGTGGGCCGAATGGATCGCCTATGTTCTGGAGGAGCAGGGATACAGCGTTATCATTCAAGCCTGGGATTTTCGACCGGGCAGCAATTTCATCCTAGACATGCAGAAAGCAACGGCTGAAGCTCAACGTACCGTCATGGTGCTATCTGACGCTTACCTCCAAGCCGCATACACCCAACCAGAGTGGGCTGCTGCATTTAAACAAGATCCTAAATCTAGCGATCTCAAACTCCTCCCCATTCGAGTCGCCCCCTGCCAACCACAAGGAATGCTGGCTAACGTAGTATACATAGACTTCATTGGCAAAACAGCCGAAGAAGCTGAACAACTCCTTCTCGCAGCCCTAGAAGAGCGAGCCAAACCCACAAATCGCCCTCCTTTCCCAGACTCTAACGCTACATTAAGTCAGCCACAGGATAATGCTATGCCTTTTCCAGGTAATGACTATAGAAAATTGCTAGAACTAGCTGCAAAGGGGAACTTACAAGAAGAAATTGATCAAGGTACTTCAGTATCTATGGATATAGTTCAAGAACTGATAGATGCTGGCTACCTTAAAGCAAATATATTTTCGTCTTACGACCATAAGGATTCACCTACTTATCAAGACACCACAATCACCTTATCTGGGCGGGAATATCTAAGGAAACTCCAATCAGAGGAATTGCTAAAATCTACATCCACTAGTTCCTCTCAAAAGCTCTCCCCTTCGGAACGCCTTAACCTCATCCAAACCCTCAACGCCCTACCGGGTCCCCAGTTCGATGAGCTGCTTTTTGCCCTCAATCCGCCCAGCGCTAACGTTCCAGGCAATGCAGCACCCCAGGGCAGCCGCAGCAAAGCGCTTTTAGAGTGGATAGAGAGCCCCATCGGACCAGGATTGCCAGAGCTACAGTCTGTTTTGGAGAGCATCGTCGATACGCAGTCAGGGGCGGCTACGCAGACTAACACGCAGAGTCAGACAGTTGAAACATTGAAGGACATTATTAAAGCGCTAGCTGCAAATCAGGCTCCAAAATACGATCTTCGAGGGGCACAGTTTGATGGAGGCTTTGCGGAAACGGTGCAAGGAGACCAAGTCGGCAGTAATTAAGCTTCTAAGTAAGTCAGGTTATGATAGTGCCGACCTACAGTACCCCTGGCTATGGTGGAGTCGAAAGCAGTTCCTGAAACAAAGTCACCATTATCGGCAGCTGATCGGCTAAAGCTCATTCAGACATTAAATGCTTTGCCATTAGCTCAGTTTGAAGAACTGCTCATTGCACTGAATCCACCAAACGGTAATATTCCGAGCAACATAGCCGCCCAAGCAATCCGTAGTGCAGCCCTTTTTAAATGGGTTGAGAGCCCAATAGACCCCGGCATTCCAGAGCTAGAAGCCGTATTAGGGATGATTATCGCTACACAATCAAAGACAGCAGAAGAATTTCTCAGTTTTGCCATTAGCGGAAAAATCATCAACAACACAATAGCTGAAGTTAAAGCCATCGTAGAACTCCTACGAAAGAAGACAGGAGACGATTCCATTGACGTCGCCTTTTTCAAGGAAGGTAGCATCAACATGATTTTGAGTGGTTCACCGGAAGGGTTGAAAAAACTCCAAGAACTCTTTGAATCAGGTGAGTTGAATAACCTAGAAACCTCACCTATCGAAGCAGTGAATTCTGTTGACACAACCACTACTGAAGCTCGCAAAACTCGCTTAGTACAAACATTAAGACTGGTCGACAGAGAGACTTTTATTAGCGACCGCTACCGTTACCTCGTCTTTGATCTCGACCTCGCTAGCGACCTCGCCAGCGATCTCGCCAGCGACCGCGTCCTTATTGATCTAGTTCACGTCCTCGCCCGTGCTTTCTATCGCACCAGCGACCTCTACCTCTACCACGACCACACCCTCGTCCACGACCTCGTCCACAACCTCTACCACGCCCGCACCCTCGTCCACGACCTCTACCTCGCCCGCAGCACCCTCACCCACGACCGCACCCTCGTCCACGACCTCACCCGCGCTCGCGATCTCGTCAGCAACCTCGCCCACGACCGCAATCTCGTCAGTTCACGCGACATCAACCTCACACGAGCTGACCTTACAAACACTAATCTAAAAAATATTGATCTTAAACAAGCAAGTCTTACTGAAGCGAACTTAACAAGAGCAGATCTGGCTGGGGCTAACCTCACTGGGGCTAACCTCACTGGGGCTGATGTCACGGAAACAGTCTTTGGAGAAAATTTAGGCCTGACAGAAACTGATAAAAAGGATTTACAGCGTCGTGGGGCTATCCTACTAGACCCTCCTAGCTCAGACGTACCCAGCTTGGTACGGGCTTAAGCCATGGCTCTAGACCATGGAAACGCAACTCCAAACCCACCTTGTGACCCCCATCACCAAACTTACTCAGCCAATCTCAGAAACCCCTTAAGCAACCCTCAGTTACCCGTCAGATAGCGTTCAGGTAGCTCCCGCATTCTTGTAATCAATGAAGCCAATCACTGATTCCTCAAGGAGATTTAACCATGAAACGCACACTTCTTTCCGCCTTAACTGTTCTCGTTGCTTCCGCTGCCATCGCACCCGTTGCTTCCGCCATAGAACCCGCTAGCTTCAACGTTCAGTCCACTCGCCTCGAAGAACTTGATAGCCGCAATAAGAACTCCGTCCATAAGCTACGCATCGAGCACCTCAATAATCAGACCAAAGCCATCGAAGATATTCAAGCCGCTCGCCTAAACGGTCTAGATGTTCGTCAGAAGGCCGTTGAGAACATCCAAGCTGAGCACCTAAACGTTCTGGACGCTAGCACCAAGAACAACGTCCAAAAGCTACGTCTTGAGCACCTTAACAACCAGACCAAGTCCGTTGAGGACATTCAAGCCGCTCGTTTGGAAGGATTAGACATTCGTCAAAAGGCTATCGATAACGTCCAGGAAGTTATTCTGGAAGGCCGTGACGCCCGTAATAAGTCCGTCCGCTAACAGATACTGAGCTGTTGCGGTCCCCAAGCTTGGGTGCCCGGTGCAGACTCCGTAATCTGTGAAATGCTTCATTACTTATTTCAGGGCACCCTTTTCCCACTCAGTCTTTCCCTACAATACACACTCCAAGCCTCTGCCAATATGATGGGGGCTTTTTTGTTGGGTTTGAATAGATCTTTCTGTATTCGGAACTGGGGCACCGAGAACGCTACTCTAGACAATGCCGATAACGGGTCGAGTCGTGGGCTTTATTCGCCACGTTAATTTGAAAAACGGGCAGTCCAAGGCGTTAGTTCTGGCTGACCTGGTGACACTTGATAACCAGCACATCATTGACTATGAAAA
>JBCCNE010000057.1:0-14954 GCA_039026015.1 Cyanobacteria bacterium P01_C01_bin.70
ATAGCTAAACCACATCGCTCTAGAGAACTGGCGCTTTACAATCGCTATTGTTACGCCTGAGACGACCACTGCATAAGGGATTTAGTTAATTAGCAAAGACTTCTTGTAAGACGACGACTGCCGATGTTAATGGGTTTAACTCAAACTTTAGGGATAAGGTATGCGATCGCGATTTCTATCGAGCTTCTGGAACTCTGCTGCAGCTCGCTGGCGATGGTCATCCATCAGCGGCACCGTGGTCGGACTGTGTTTAATTGGGATAGCTGCTTGTGATCGCCCGTCTACCCGTTCCGACCCCGCCGATACTTCTCCTGCGGCCACGCTTGAAGCGCCACCTGAGGCCGCCGCTGAATCTCGACCAACGACTCCACCGCCGCCACCTGAGGCCGCCTTTTTGGCCTTAGTCACCCCCGACCAAACAGCTCAGATTCGAGCTTTGGAGTTACCGCTGGTGCTGCCCGCCGCAATTCCCGAGGGATTTCAGGTAGACCAGGTACAAACTCAGCCGGACGAACCCTTTAGGGGCTATCAGATTTTGTATCGTGATGACCGCGATCGCTGCTTCCTAATCGAGTACACTGCCGGCGGCGTAGGCGACACTCCTGCAACGGAAAACCGCCTGCCGCTGAACCCTCCTATTCTCGCCGATGATCCTGCAGAGTATGGGCTTAACCATGGCCCTTACGCTGATCCGCTCCTGCGAGAGCAGTTTCTTGAACCTTCTTTGCTCAGTGATTGGCTGCCAGTAGCGGGTGGCTTTTCACGGCTGGCAGGTGCAGCTCTAATCAACGCGACACTAGCGCCCGAAACTCCCTGCACCAACCTGACCATAGAAGACGCCGTCACTATCATTGACTCCCTAGCCATCATTACCGACGAAATTCAAGGCGATGGTGCTTCAGGTTCGTAAGCTTTAGGCTTTCTAACCGTGTAATTTCAAACAGCCCGTCCCAAGCTGACTAGCAGCCTCTAAACCCATCTCTAGCCGAATTTAGAGTTCAGAATGTGGCACTACTGATACAGATTCTCCAAACTCTGGCTACACATCCTGTTCCCCGGCCCCCTTGCTCCCAAAGCTCTCCATTCCGATCTGTAGTGCTATTCCGGAGAAATGGTATGACGCCAACAGAACAACGCCTGTAGCGATCTGAACGGTTTTAGCCAAACTGCGGACAGCTCAAAGCTTTAAGCCATCGACGTAGGCGTGACAGCTTGACAATTGTTCTAGACATGGAGTGTATGAAGGAACACTGTTGGCTGGGGCGTGAAAGTTTGATGACTTGGTAAATCTTGGCAGGTTCTCCGGAGTGGGCAATCGCAACACCGCAGAAAGGGACAGAATCCATTTTGAGCGATTGTCGAGTTATGAGCCATCCCCATCAGGCAGCGCCAATAGTGCCACCCTCCCCAAACATTGACGCAGCAGCTATTTGTTATCGCTTAGCCGGTTACGAGTTTCCCTGGGAGCTCAATCGGGCCTTAGAAATCGCGGTTTTAAAGACTTTTTGTGTCCCCCAGATCTCACGCTTGCTCCGGCAAACGGGAGAATTTGAGCAGCGCTCTCAAAAACGGTATGACGATACCAGCCTCATCTTAGGCAACATTTTAAAGTGGGGCTACGATAGTCCGCGTGGTCGGGCCGCTATCCGGCAAATGAATCGGATTCATCAGCGCTTCAATATCCACAATGAAGATTTTCTCTATGTGTTGTCCACTCTGATTTATGAGCCCATCCGGTGGAATCAGTATTTTGGCTGGCGACTGTTTACGCCAGATGAAAAGCAAGCACTATTCCAGTTTTGGCGAGCTGTCGGTCAGCAGATGAGACTACGCCATTTGCCCGCCACGTTTGAGGCTTTCAATCAATTCAATCTGGCCTATGAAGCCAAATACTTTGCTTATCACCCCGACAATCAGATGATTGGCGATGCTGTGGTGCGGCTGATGCAGGGGTGGGCTCCTACGGTCGCAGCCCCCTGTGTGCCCATGCTGGTGCGATCGCTGGTAGATGAACCGACACGAGTAGCTCTGGGCTGGAAAAAACCGGCTCCGGCGATCATCCGACTGGTGAGCTGGGGCATGCAGGCAAGGCGGCAATGGATACGACAACAGCCTCGACGGCGATCACATTTTTTAGTCGATCAAGCCAATCGCACCTATGCCGACGGCTACCAAATTGACCAATTAGGGCCAGACTCGTCTCCATCGCAGAGCAGCCGCTGCCCCTTTTTGCGAATGCGGGCGGTCCTCAGAGGCGAACATTAAGCAGAACAAGCAATACTGGTAAATCCCTCTTTAGAATAAAAAGGGTTCTTGTCGAGCCCTTTCTGTTCTGGACATATGCGCTCGCCTCTTAGTACCCCCTGAATTCGGGGAGATGCTGGATTCATCTGCACCCCAGATGGCGGCCAAGGAGCGGTGATTAAATTCAACTGCGCAAGTCCTACCATTGCTGTTGCGATCGCTTGTGTCATGTCTCCATCTTCTTCTGCCCGTCCGGCCTCCATTGACAAGCTTGTGCAGCGCTTTCAACAAGCCGCTGATCCGAAGCGCCGTTATGAGCAATTACTTTGGCTAGCGAAGAAGCTCGAAGCGTTTCCCGAAGCCGCTAAAACTGATGAAAATAAGGTTAAGGGGTGTGTTTCTCAGGTTTACGTCATCGCGTCCCTAGAAGATGGCAAGCTGCATTATCTAGGAGAGTCAGACGCGCAAATTACTAAAGGCCTGGTGGCATTTTTGATTCGCGGCATGAACGGCCTGACGCCCCAAGAAGTAGTGAATCTCTCCCCCGACTTCATCAAAGAGACTCAGCTTGACGTAAGCCTTACTCCCTCTAGAGCCAATGGCTTTTACAACATTTTTAAGATGATGCAGGCAAAAGCCGCAAATTTCGTCGCCGGAACATAATTTCGTCCGATTGGCATCAGACTCGACATAGAGAGCCAGCCTGGTTGGCCCATCAGGCGATCGCGCACCATCTCCCGGCCTCACAAAATAAACGACGCTAGCGTGAGATTGCGGCTGAGAGCTTATAATTTCCTTCACATTTCTAAAACAATCGTAATAAAGCTAGGGTAAACAGGAAAAATTTGGCATCATCTTGAGCAAGGCTGACTGTGCTTTGCTTGATTTGTGACTACTCATAGTTGACGAAACAGACCTGTCCCTAATCGCCATGACCGATCCCGTTGAACCTATCCTATTGCCGCCCGCAGCCAATCCTGAGCGAGAAGGGCAATGGCTCAAGGTCACTCTGCACGAGTGGCTTGACGCCGAATTTTTGCCCGAAACAGTCAATGCCGATATCGCTGAGCGAGCTTCACAGGTGTTTATGCGACAGCGTATGGAAGGCGAGAACGACCTCGGCTCACTCGTGATTGCAGTGCTGACAGAAATGCAGAGCTTTGACTTTTCGAAAAGCTTCTATGGTGAGTTTGCCATTGCTAATGCGGTCGGCGAATTGCTGCTTGAGAGTTTAGACATTGACTACTGCTGCGGCGCAGGGTAAGCGACTGGCGGGATGATGGAGGTGTTTGCGGAGCCTACCTGAAGGGCTTGGGTAGCTGGGTAATAGGGTAGCGGAGTTTTGTCCTTTGTTCCTCGTTCTTAGCATTCCACACTCTGCATTCGGAAGTCTAAACTCCGCGTCTGGTTGTCCAGAATCACTGGCTTCGTGGATAATGCCTGATGTCTCTGAAAATCAATGGAAAAGAGAATGCGCTGGCTGAAGAGCTTGTGGCGAATTGGATTGATTTTATGTGTCTTGCTGTTGACAGGATGTCTGCAATACGACTTAAATATCCAGTTTGACAGCCAGACTCACGGACAGTTCGTGCAGCAAATTCACTGGCGCGGCGGTGAGGTGGCAAACACCCGAGAATGGTCGGCGTGGGTAGCGGCGCTGCGCGATCGCACAGCAGCGGTTGGCGGCAGCATGCGCTTGGTTGATGATCAGACGATAGAAATGAGCATTCCATTCAATAATGGTGCCGAACTAGAGGCAAAATTCAACCGTTTTTTTGATCCCGAAGCGTCAACACCCCCCTTGACCCTGCCAGGCGGCGAGCCCGTAGCAGCCCAACTTGCTCTCCGGCAGGGCAACTGGTTTGGCGTGATTTTTAACCATGTCGATATGCGCTTTGACCTCAGTGCCGTCCCAGATTTGACCGCCACGGGAGTGCCATTTCTCCAAGGCCAGCAGTTGCTGACAGGGCGGGTAACGGTGACTGCGCCCTGGGTGCGATCGCCCAATGGCGATCTATCGACTACCCGCACCTGGGCACTCGTCCCAGGCGAGGTGAGCGATATGGGTGCCGATTTTTGGGTGCCGAGCCCAATTGGCATTGGGGCAGCAGCGATCGCCCTCCTCGTGCTCGTCGGCTACGCCCTAAAATATTGGCTGCGACTGGGAGGATGAATGAGGAACCAAGAGCCTTGTCAAAAAAGAAGAAATACCAAGCGTTTAGCCTGGAGCGATCGAGGAAATCTTCTACGGTAGAGGAACAACCTAAGCCTCTAAGCAGTAGCTTTCTTGTTGAGGGCGCTATCCGCAGCGACCACAGTAACCGCCCCTAAACCGATTAGAGAAAACGTTCGGGGCATCAGTAGCCGCATCGCCATGTAATCGGTACGCCATGTCTCCGACACCGAGGGAGGTCTCCCCAAGAACAGTATCGCCAGAGAGTGCCCACATCTTTGAGTTCCCAGGTGCAGAGGTCCCAGTCAATCCCAGTTGACCTAAATTGCTGTTTTCACCAGACATCCCAATATAGTAAGTACTGGGTCCCAAGATAAACTGCTCAGTCAAATCAAAAGTGCTGCCAAATCTTGCCACATTAGACACAGTATCGGCACCATCGGTATCTTCGACATCGATCTGAGTCGCAAAACTTTGCAGGAGATTCCCCGGTTCACCAGCGCCATCATCAAACAGCTTGATACGCACCAAATCTCCAACATCTGCAAGAAAGCCTCTCGAATAGATATCTAACCCCGTGATGTGAGAATGGCCTTTATAGAATCTTGCTGAAATCAGCCAGTAAATTCCGATATTGGTGATGCTTTCTTTAAAAACGAGAAACCGCTTATCCCGTAAATTCCTTAGCCCATCAGACTGCGCCGTCGTGCAAGCCGCGTAATCTCACTGACGTGTCCCTGTTTTCAGCCGATGTTTTGAAGCCCGAAACGCAGCAAAGCCACAACTGCAATGGGCTAATGGGCTACCTGACCACCCCACACACTTCACCCTTCTCCCCTCCCTCCACCTCCCACCCCTGCACTCCTTATACTTAAAGACAGCTGCTACACCGGTTGGGAGGTCACGTTATGAGAATGCTGCACACGATGCTGCGCGTCGGCAATCTGGAGGAGTCGCTGAAGTTTTACTGTGATATTTTGGGCATGCAACTGCTGCGCCAAAAGGATTATCCCGGTGGGAAATTCACGCTAGCGTTTGTGGGCTATGGGGATGAGTCTGACCATACCGTTCTCGAACTGACCTACAACTGGGGCACTGACAGCTACGACTTGGGCGATGCTTACGGCCATATTGCCTTGGGTGTTGACGATATTTACGGCACCTGCGACGCGATTAAGGCGCAGGGTGGCAATGTGGTACGCGAGCCGGGGCCGATGAAGCACGGTTCCACAGTCATTGCATTTGTGCAAGATCCCGACGGCTACAAAGTTGAGCTGATTCAGCTAGGTACTCAAGGGTCAGCCCCCAAGGAAACTCAGCCGACAGCCCAAGCCGTAGGCTAGAATTAGCCTGCCAAGGCCACGCGGCAGGCTAAGGTCGCTTTTCGGAAATCGTCCTCCCTGACTGACTGCTCGGTATGAGCGGCTTCAAACCCCAGCCTCAGATACCCTGATAAACTGAGATATCTAGGGATTTGTGCTTATCCCGCTTCTTTTGCTATTACGCCACTATGCAGCCCACCGATCCGGATAAGTTCACAACCAAAGCCTGGGATGCAATCGTTGAAGCCCAAACGATAGCCCGCCGCTTTAACCATCAGTATCTAGAGGCCGAACATGTCATCATTGCGCTGCTGGAGCAAAAAGACGGTTTAGGCCGCAGTATTTTGCAGAAAGTCAGCCTCGATCCCGAGATCTTGCTCAAAGAGCTGGAAACGTTTGCCAAACGTCAGGCTCGAGTGCGGGTCACGCCTGACAGCAACCTATACTTGGGCAAAAGCCTAGACCGGATGCTTGATGAAGCGGAAATGTCCCGCCAAAATCTGAGCGATCAGTTTATTTCGGTGGAGCATGTGCTGCTGGGCTTTGCTGAAGATGAGCGCATTGGTCGCCGCTTGCTACGAGGCTTTGAAGTAGATTCAGCGGAACTGATGGCGGCCATCAAAACCGTGCGCGGTAGCCAAAAAGTCACCGACCAAAATCCGGAAGGTCGCTATCAAGCCCTAGAAAAATTTGGCCGCGACCTCACTGATTTAGCGCGGGAAGGACACCTTGACCCGGTGATTGGTCGAGACGAAGAGATTCGTCGGGTAATTCAGGTGCTTTCGCGGCGGACGAAGAATAATCCGGTGCTGATTGGTGAACCCGGGGTGGGCAAAACGGCGATCGCGGAAGGATTGGCTCAGCGCATCATTAACGGCGACGTACCGGAATCACTGAAAGATCGCCAGCTTATTTCTCTCGACATTGGCGGATTGATCGCCGGGGCCAAATATCGGGGTGAATTTGAAGATCGGCTGCGCTCCGTCCTGCGTGAAGTCACCGAGTCGGGCGGCCAAATCGTTCTGTTTATCGATGAACTGCACACCGTTGTTGGCGCGGGAGCCGGCCAAGGCACGATGGATGCTGGCAACTTGCTAAAGCCCATGCTGGCCCGAGGGGAACTGCGCTGCATTGGCGCGACCACCCTCGACGAATACCGCAAAAATATTGAAAAAGATGCGGCCCTTGAACGGCGCTTTCAGCAGGTATATGTTGAGCAGCCCACAGCCGACGACACGATTTCCATCCTGCGGGGACTCAAAGAGCGCTACGAAGTGCACCACGGGGTCAAAATTGCCGACTCGGCGTTGGTCGCTGCGGCGGTCATGTCCGATCGTTACATCAGCGATCGCTTTTTGCCTGACAAAGCGATCGACCTGGTAGACGAAGCCGCTGCCAAACTCAACATGGAAATCACCTCCAAACCCGAAGAACTGGAAGTGATCGATCGCCGCCTCATGCAGCTTCAGATGGAAAAACTCTCCATCGAAAGCGAAGATGCTTCGTCTGGCGTTGCCTATCGCACTGCCCGAGAACGCCTTACCCGCATCAACCAAGAAGCCCAAGAGTTGTCTGAACGCCAAGCTCAAGTGAATGGTCAGTGGCAAACTGAAAAGCAAACCATTGACGCCATCAAAACCCTGAAGGAAGAAGAAGAACATCTGCGAGTTCAGGTCGATCAGGCGGAACGCGCCTACGACTTGAATAAAGCCGCGCAGCTCAAGTACGGCAAACTCGAAGCCTTGCAGCGCGAGCTTGAGGCCAAAGAAGCGCATTTACTCGAAATTCAAGCTCAGGGTAAAAACTTGCTGCGAGAACAGGTACTCGAAGCTGACATTGCGGAAATCGTCGCCAAGTGGACGGGCATTCCTGTCAATCGCCTCATGGAGTCGGAGCGGCAAAAACTGCTGCGCTTAGAAGGTCACCTGCACGAGCGCGTCATCGGCCAAGAAGAAGCCGTGGCTGCGGTGGCTGCGGCTATTCGTCGGGCGCGGGCCGGGATGAACGATCTGGGCCGACCGCTAGGCTCGTTTCTCTTTATGGGGCCAACTGGCGTCGGCAAAACGGAACTAGCCCGCGCCTTGGCGGCTTTTATGTTTGACACTGAAGCGGCCCTCATCCGCATCGACATGTCAGAGTATATGGAAAAGCATGCGGTGGCTCGCCTTGTAGGGGCGCCTCCCGGCTATGTCGGCTACGAAGAAGGAGGACAGCTTTCCGAAGCCGTGCGTCGCCACCCCTATTCCGTCGTGCTGCTGGATGAAGTAGAAAAAGCCCACCCCGACGTATTCAATATCCTGCTGCAGGTATTGGACGACGGACGCATTACAGACTCCCAAGGTCATCTGGTCGATTTCAGCAACACTGTTGTCATCATGACCAGCAACATTGGCAGTGACAGCATCCTCGAAATTGCTGGTGACGATGACCGCTACGATGATATGCGAGAGCTGGTGCTAAAGGCGCTGCGCAAACATTTCCGCCCCGAATTTTTGAACCGGGTGGACGACTTGATTCTGTTTCATCCGTTACGACAGGAACAGCTGCGAGAGATTGTATCAATTCAGGTACAGCGCATCGAACAGCGTTTGGCCGAGCAAAAGCTGTCGCTATCGCTGTCGAAAGGAGCGATCGACCATATTGCAAAGGTGGGCTATGATCCCGTTTATGGAGCGCGGCCCCTCAAACGCGCTATCCAAAAAGAACTAGAAAACCCGATTGCCACCAAGATTCTTGAAGAAGCGTTTCCTGAGGGCAGTACCATTCAGGTGGGCTTACAGGGGGGCAAGCTAACATTCAATTGCCGACAAGGTAAACCGGAGTTTCCTTCACCACAGCAGGATCCGCTAGCTGTCGGCTCCTAAAAATGCTGGCATCAAGTTTCCAAGATCTGTAAAACTCCTTAGGCATTGACGATGGGCGGTTGGGCAATCTATGGGCAGTTCGTTCCCATACAGTTTGCATGAAGTCTATGGTTACTCCAACAGATGCCGCTATGTTAGACATTACGATCGCGGTACCTACTTATAACGGTGCTGCTCGTTTGCCAAAGCTGTTTGAGCATTTCCAGACCCAAGCAGACACGGAAAATATTCAGTGGGAAATTTTGATTGTTGACAATAACAGCAAAGACAACACGGTAGCGGTGATTCAGCAGTACCAGGCTGATTGGCCGACTGCCGTGCCCTTACGATATGTGCAAGAAACCCGACAGGGCGCAGCCTTTGCGCGGCAAAAAGCGGTCAAAGAAGCAAAAGGCCGACTGATTGGCTTCATCGACGACGATAATTTACCCGCGCCCAATTGGGTCGCGGAGGCGGTTGCGTTTGGCGATCGCTATCCTAATGCGGGCGCTTTCGGCAGCCGAATTGACGCTAGCTATGAAGTTCCCCCGCCAGAAGGATTTGAGAAAATCAAAGCCTTTTTAGCAATTCGAAACCATGGCTCTGAAGTGATCGAATTTGACCCTAACGGCTTGCGCTTACCTCCGGCGGCTTCGCTAGTTATCCGTAAACAAGCCTGGGTGAATTGTGTTCCCCAACAGTCAACCTTGAGTGGCAAATTGCCTGGCATTTTTATTCAAGGTGATGATTATGAGCCTCTGCTATTCATACACAAAGGTGGATGGCGCATCCTATACGATCCAGATTTGCGAACCACTCATCAAATTCCCAAAGAACGGCTAGAACGAGACTATTTACTCACATTAGCCAAAGGATGTGGCTTGGCAACCTGTCAGCTTTGCCTACTAAAAGCGCAGCATTCTTGGCATAAGCCTGGCCTAGTGCTGAGAACCTTTGCAGGCAGTGCCAAAAGACTGACTCTACACATTCTAAAATATCGTCGAAAAGCCAGAAAAGATCTAGCAACGGCTGCTGAATTTGAGTTTCATCTAGGCAGTTTATTGAGCCCATTTTATATCCGCCGCTGGTCCTAATTCTAAATTCTCGCTGCAATTTCTTAAACATTATCCAGCAATTTATCTGCTTATTAAATCATGAGCCTGCCGACGATATCCATTGTAATTCCTGCCTACAATGCGGAAAATACAATCGCTGAAACTATTTCCTCTGTTTTGGCTCAAACCTTTACTGATTTTGAACTCATCATCATCAATGATGGCTCCATAGATAATACTTTGAGCATTGTTGAGCAATTCAGTGATTCACGTATTCAGGTTTTCACTTTTGAGAATTCTGGCCCACAAAAAAGCCGTAATCGCGGCCTTGAAAAATCCGACGGAAAGTTTATCTCCTTTATCGACGCTGATGATTTATGGACTGAAGATAAACTAGAGCTACAGCTTAAAACACTTCAGAAAAACCCTGAAGCTTCCGTAGTTTACAGTTGGTGTGATGTGATTGATGAACAGAGTAACTTTCTCCGACGAGGAGGATACCTGATTCGGCGTGGTGAAGTTTTTACTGATTTATTACTCATAAACTTTGGCGAAAATGGCTCTAACTTTTTAGCTTCCTCAGAGGCAATCAAGGCTGTTGGAGGATTTGATGAAACAATTGTTGCGAGCCAAGATCGAGATATTTTACTAAGTCTTGCTAGCCGCTATAAGTTTGAGGTTGTCCCCAAAGTTCAGGTGCTTTACCGAAAATCAGCTGCCTCTAAATCGTGGTCTAGCAGCATTAAGCGCACAAGAGTTGGAATTGAACAGGTAATTAATAAACATACCAGAAACAAACTAGATTTATCACTCTATCGAAGACAAGGCTTGAGCAATTCATACAAGCATATGATCTTTGAATGTTTAAATAATCATCCCTCCAGAAAGAAAGGTCTTTATGCACTCAATCTTCTATTTTTGACTATCATAAATGATCAGAATTTTGCCTTTAAAGGAGCATTTTTAAAGATTCTTAATAGAATATTAATCGCGATCGCACTTCCTGAAAAAGCAAGCAGCCAAATCATGAAATATTTTCCGAAGCTTTTTGACATTACTTCGATCTATGGCTACTTAAAAATTGATAAAGATCTCATCTTTCAAAGATAAGGTTTTCTCTTAAAAATTTTTATAAATAGTCGCTATTCCCTGCATATCTTCTGGCAACGTCATGACAAAGCCTACTGTTTCTATCGTCATTCCTTGCTACAACGCCGAAAAGACGATAGCAGCAACGATTAACTCAGTATTGAGCCAAACTTTTGCCGACTTAGAACTAATTGTGATCAACGATGGTTCAACGGATGAAACGTTGAACGTTATTGACCAAATCGATGACGATCGCCTGCAAGTTTTTACGTTTGAAAATGCTGGGCCTCAAAAAAGCCGCAATCGGGGTATCGATAAGGCAACTGGTGACTATATTTCGCTGATCGATGCCGACGATCTGTGGACAGTGGATAAACTGCACTCCCAATTAACAGCACTACAGAGTGCTCCTGATGCAGCTGTTGCTTATAGTTGGACAGACGTCATCGATGAGCATGGTCAAATCATTCAAACGGGCAGGCGATCGCGCGCTGAAGGTCACGTCTTCGCCGCATTGATTCAGGATAATTTTTTAGGCAGTGGCTCCAATCCTCTAATCAAAGCCAATGCGCTTCGGGCCGTGGGAGGCTTTGACGAGCGTATTCTAGCGGGGCAAGACTGGGACATGTGGCTGACATTAGCAGCTCACTACTCTTTTGTCGTAGTGCCACAAGTTCAAATTTTATATCGCAAAGTTCTATCAGCGCGGTCTTGGTCGAGCAACTTAAGCCGTCAGGAAAAAGGACTGATGCAGGTAATGAAAAAGCACTTTCGTTCTGGTGCCACCCTTCAAGCAGATAACAGCAATTTATCTGACATTCGTCAATCTGCCTGTGTAGCAAACTGCTATCGCTATTTATTGTTTGAATGTTTTGAAAAATGTGCCTATAGCTTTCCTAATGGGCTGTTAGCGCTGCGCTTTTTTAGCCGTTCACTACTGTTGCAGCCAAGCTGGTGGGTACGGCGCCATCGACTTATTTTTGTGGTGCTGCTGAAGTCAGCAAAATACCTGTTTGCTCTTCCTCAAATCCAGAGGAAAGCGCATGCATAGAGCCAATTCTGGAATACAAAAGTCAGAATTTAACAGCTGATTTTACTCATCGATAATCACCAAAATTAGCTGAAACTATCATTTTCTCCTGCAATAGGCAAAACAGATTTAAATCTGTTTCACTCTCCAGCTGCTGGATTCGAGACTCCACAGCTCATAAGCAAATGGGGTAGCTTAAAGTTTCAAGCCACTTGAAGGTCAAGCCCTTTGGCAACCAAATCACTGATCGGTGTCAGAAAATAAACTTCGACTTTAAAGGTGAGTTGCGGAGAGGTCGTCATCCTGTGCATGGGGCTGAGCCCACTGATGATCTACTACCTGCAAAAAATTATTGAGTAGCGGGGATAATTCTGGGGACTTAGAGCTTGAAGTTTTGGCGGCGTTATCTTTTGAGGGTGGAGCTTTCCAGGCGATCGCTAGCCTCAACCAAGGCGTCGCTTCCTGCAGCGAGCGATAAGTAACTCCGGGGCGGCTAATATTCTGCAGAGACTCTGAAACGAAGGCAATGCCGATACCGGCGGCGACTAGGCCAATCATGGTTGGCTGTGGCGTAACCTCTTGCACCACGCGGGGCGCAAAACCCGCTTGAGCGCACAGCATCATAATCTGGCTGTAGAGATGGGGGCCAACTGCCCGGGGAAAGAGAATAAATGACTCGTGGGCCAGATCTTTAATCGATAAGCCAGCTTGATTCGCCAAGGGATGATTTTCTGGCAGGGCAACCACCATTGGCTCGCAGAGTACTTCTCGCTGCTGCAGTGCAGCATTGATAGGCGGATGCAAGAACCCTACCTGCAGTTCACTAGCCAGGAGAGCCGCTTCCTGATCGGGAGTGCAGCATTCGTGTAAAGAAAGCTCAACCTCAGGATAGCGATCGCGAAACCGCCGCAAAATCTCTGGCAGCACGGTGTACAAGGCAGGTCCGGTATAGCCAATTTTCAGCGCGCCGAGTTTGCCCTGAGCCGCCTGCTGCACCGTCGTGATCGCCACGTCGGTCTGTTTCAGTAACTTCAACGCGTCAGCAAGAAAAATGCGCCCCGGCTCAGTTAACTGCACCACTCGTTTAGTACGATGCAGCAGTTGCACCCCCAGCAGCGTTTCAAGCCGACGAATTTGATCGCTTAAGACCGGCTGAGTAATGCCCACCTGCTCGGCGGCTCGGCCAAAATGCAGAGTCTGCGCTACCGCCACAAAGTAGCGTAGATGCCGCAGCTCGATTGATAGAGAAGGATCTGGAAGATTAATAGTCTAGACCTATTAAAAGCTAGTCAAAAATCTATTGGACAAATTATATCCTGTCTTTCTATGGTGGTTTTAGTTTTTCATACTTCACCACGATGCTAAAAACGTTCGTCCGTTCTCTGATGATCGGCCTACTTTGGGTGCCTGCCAATGCTTCCAGCCAAGCCCAAGACCGAGCTGCGCCGATGAATTTTCAGGGACGGTATCTGGTCTCAATTTCTGATGCTGACATGGTGGCTTCAGCCTATGTGAACGGTTTTCTGGGGCCGCGCGAAGGACGTGATGCTCTCAGCGTGATTCCTCTGGGGGGGCATGTCAGAGATCTGCAGGCATACGAAGTCGAGGCCAGCAATTCGGTGGCAGGGCCGCCGGTTGCCGTTGCCGTGACGCCCGACGGTCGCTACGCAGTGGTAATCGAAACCTGGGCTCAGCGTCCGAACGGCCCTGAAGCCGAGCAGGTGTTTGGCGATCTGCCCCACGGCGATCGCCTCCAGGTATTCGATTTGGCTGATCCAACCCAGCCAACGCTAGTGCAAGACGTGGCGATCGCCGAGCGCCCTGATTCCATCAGCATCAACTCCGATGGTTCGCTAATTGCCGTATCGTTTCATCCGGCGGGAGCCGGCAGCGAAACCCCTTTGGCCATCATTCCATTTAGCCATGGGCAAATTGGTGAACCCGTTTATCCGACGGTGCCTAACTTCTCGCTGGAAGAGCGCATTATTCATGCTGAGTGGCACCCCAGCCAAAACATTCTGGCTTTGGTCAATGAACCGGCAGCAACAATATCGTTTGTACAGGTCATGCCCCAAGAAACCGACTGGGAACTCCAAGCCTGGGGAAATGTTGTGCAGGCGGAGAAAGCCCCCTTTATGGTTCGGTTTACGCCGGATGGTCGCTACGCGATCACCAATGCCCTTTATTGGGGACCCGACGTAGAAGGTCGCTGGAGCGAAGCTCCCAAAGGCAGCCTTGTCAGCATTCGCCTAGAGGCTGGGACTCAAGCCGATGGGTCGCCCCGCCATGCACTAGTATCGCGATCGCTGACCGGAGTCAGTCCAGAGGGATTGGCGATTAGCCCCAACGGTCGCTTCATCGTCACCACGAATCTGGAGCGTAGTTACCTGCCCTACGACGATGATCGCATCACCTGGTTTTCTTCCCTGAGCCTGATCACCTTCGATTCTGCAACGGGCCAACTCAGGCATGTGGGGGACTATCCCTACGACGGTATTTTGCCAGAGGCAGCAGCGTTTGATGCTTCCAGCCAGTACGTCGCCGTAGTGAACTACGACCATTTTGACGATCGCATTCAGGGTGGCTCCATCGACTTTTGGCGCCTCGCTGTCGACCCTCTAGACCCACAGCCGATGCTAGTGCAGACCCGCTATTCGGTGCCCGTCACGCGCGGGGCTCATTCAATGGTGCTAGTGCCTTAGACTCAGACTCCAACTGTTCAACGATGTTCAGAAATCTTTGTACCACGGGGGATATCTGATGTTGCCGCCACGCAACTGCTAACTGTAACTCTAGTGATTCACCCTTGAGTGCATGGTACGTTGCCCCTATTAGGTTGCTTTGTTGCAAACTTTCTGGAACAAATGTCACTCCCATCCCAGCCACTACGAGCCCCAGTCGTGTCTGATATTGGGGGTCTTCATAAACAATCTGAGGTTCAAATCCAGCCTTTCTGCAAAGGTGCAAGAACTGATCATATAAGACGGGGCCTTCATGCCGGGGATGCAGAATAAAAGACTCAGTTGCTAAAGATTCAAGTGGCAGTTGAGCTTGGGGCGCTAAGGCATGATTGTGGGGCAAGACAGCCAGTAGTCTTTCTCCAGGCAAAGTATGCATAGCCAAAAAAGAGGCGTCTACAGGCGGATGAAGAAAGCCTACGTCGATCTTGTCTGCTTGCAGCCTATTGACTTGGTCGAG
>JBCCNE010000058.1:0-14853 GCA_039026015.1 Cyanobacteria bacterium P01_C01_bin.70
TTTAGGATGAAGTCATCTGCAGAAAGGCATCAGCAAACCTTGAATTAGTTCGGAGGAATCAGCCATGTTTTGGCTATCGATGACGAATTTATCGTCTGAACTTGAAGCGATCGCTCCCTGCAGCCGTCCTTGGGCGATCGTTAAGCGATTTATACAGTTTTGCAATACTTACGGTGAATATCACTCAAAACCTCCCAGCGAGCGCCGCCGCTTCATCATTGAGCGGGAACGTCACCAGGAGGCTAGAGTTCAGTCTAAGCCTTGTCTATAAGGCTTCACAAGAGTCGCCGGTGAGGGCTTTAACCTTCGCCAGACGCTAGTCGCTGTTCGTAAGTAGGCATCTGCCCTGAGGTCAGGCGTTGCCAGTAGTCTTTGAGATCCCCGGCCAGCTCATTCGACAGAATGTAACAGCCGATCAGGTTAGGGAAGGCCATCCCCAGCAGCATCAAGTCGCTGAAGTCGATGATCAGTCCCAAACTGGTTAGTGTTCCGAGGAAGGTGCAGACCACATAGATGAGCTTAAACACAATGGCTGTGTTGGCACCAAATAGGTAAGTCCATGCCTGAATGCCGTAGTAGCTCCAGGAAATGATGGTCGAAAAGGCAAACAAGCACACCGCAATGCTCAAAACCACGGGGAACCAGCCGATGACAGATTCAAAAGCGCTGGAGGTCATGGCAACCCCGCTCAAGCCTTCGCCCGTATCTTGATAAACGCCGGTCAAGACAATGGCGATCGCCGTCATATTACAAATCACAATCGTGTCGATGAACGGTTCCAGCAGAGCGACGACACCTTCGCGGATGTGCTCATCAGTACGCGCTGCTGAATGAGCAATGGCCGCAGAACCCACACCGGCCTCGTTCGAGAAAGAACTCCGGCGAATCCCCTGCACGATGACGCCTACAAGACCACCGGCAACCGCTGTCGGGGCAAAGGCTTGACTAATGATGGTGCCGATGGCAGCAGGCACTTGACCAATATTGACGACAATGACAAAGAGACAAGCAACCGCATAAATTGCCGCCATCGCCGGAACTAGCTTTTCTGCAACTGCCCCAATTCGTTGAATCCCCCCAATAATCACGAACGCTGCTAAACCAGCCAAAATTAGACCAAAAATCCATGCGGGTAAGCCTGGAATCAATTGGCTGATCGCGGCATAGGCCTGGTTAGACTGGAACATATTGGCGCCTCCTAGGCTGCCGCCGATACAGAGGATGCAGAAAAGCACTGCCAGCCCTTGGCCCAAAGGCCGCATGCCCTTATTAGATAAGCCCCGGGTAAGGTAATACATGGGACCGCCAAGGATCGTCCCATCTTCTAAAACCCGACGGTACTTCACGGCCAGGGAGCATTCCACAAACTTGGTGACCATGCCGCAAAAACCCGCAAGCGTCAGCCAGAACATGGCGCCTGGGCCACCCAACTGAATCGCGACCGCGACCCCAGCAATATTACCCAAGCCGACCGTGCCCGAAACGGCGGTTGCCAAAGCCTGGAAGTGAGAGACCTCGCCGTCATCGTGGGGGTCATCAAACCGGCCGCGCACCACATCAATGGCATGCTTAAAGCCCCGCAGATTGATAAATCCCATGCGAAGCGTGAAGAAAAATGCGGCGACAATCAGCCATAGCACAATAAAAGGAAAGCCATTTTCGCCACCAATCTTGAAAAAGAGCAAGGTTGCCATGACGTCGACAATGGGCGCAAAAATAGCGTCCACGCCAGTAGGTGCCTCTTCTTGTGCCAGCCCTGGTCGAGCCATGAGAAATAGCAACAGGCCAGACAAACTAACTGTCAACCAGGGATTGCGTAGCCCCAGCAGACTAGTCAACTTGCCAGGCGAGACATCTGTAGCCACTGGCATTGGCGGTCTTTTCTGATCACTCATAAGATTCTCTCGTCAACAAATATTCAAACGCTGGGGTCAGTCTATAGCTTTGAAACAGTTGAGGCCAAGCGATCGCACCTCACCACAAACTGCTTACAAAAACTCCTGCAGGACGACCCAGATACAAAAAAATGGCTCCATAGCCCCCTGCCAAACCTGTCAACCCACCAGCGTAACTAACGCAGACAGCACTCAAACTAGAAATCAAGGACAAGTGATTTACCGGTTGAACCCGGCTTTTTGTCCCTGTGGAAGACTTGCAGAAGTATTATTCATACAAATTCCACACAGCAACTACCTGCTTTAAATTCAGCAAGCGGCTGTTCTGTTTAAACAAACCAGATTTAAAGATCAGATATCAAATTTTGTGTTGCATCACTGTTACTTTCGACACGATCCTCAGATGGTTTGGTAAGAGACGATCTAGAAAAATTTAGAAGGCTTAAAATACGAGAAATAAGTATCGTCTATTTGGAAAGTGTCTAGCGATAGAGATTTTATTTCGCTTAAATATGTGTCTCACTTTAACTGGTTTTACCCCAGTCCTGATGTGGATTACTACAGCGCTATCTGCTGAGCTTAGCGGTGAAATTCGACCACTTCAGCTCACCGCAATTGATTTTAGAGGTGATTTACAAACTCTGTGAACGTCACTGATATTAGTGATATTAAGGTCTACATACTTTTATGTTTATCTAACAGAGAATCACTTGAATTCCTGCCCAGTGTTGATTTCAAAGCACCTTAAGGTTTCTTTTATGAATCAGCTCTTGGGGTCTACTTACACTGGGGCGTGGTTCTGCCATCGTCACGCCAACACAGGATGGCAGCCCTGAGATTTACTGACGCGATCGCCAGCGCTCCTACCTTAAACAATCGTCACCGTGCTTCTGCGGCAACTGCAGCTTCACGATGGTCGCACTACAGGTTTTGCAGAGTGTATTAGCATAGATGGCGTTGTTATTGAGACTCAGGCGAAGCGCTTAGGATTTCGCTTCTACAGGTGGTGGCCTGGTAAAGAAAGTGTGTTTTTGGCGATCGCACGTTATGCAGCTACATATGGATGATTTACAACCGCAAATTCAAACCCTGATTGAAAATGCACCTGACGATGGGGTAACTAAGCAGACTGTCGAAACAGTCTCTCCCATCCTGCTGGAATTCGCTGGCCGACTTAAGCACTCGCAGTACTATATTTTGCAGACCCTTGGCAGAAGTTGGGTCATGACCACGCTCAGCAGCCGTCGAGAACCCACAGTGCGTAAAAACGTGCTTTATGGATTTCCGACGCTTAAGGATGCCGCCTCCGATCCCAACACCGCCAAAAACCCTCAAATCATGGCAATTCCTACCCCCGTCACCCACATTCTGTTTCAAATTCTGGCGCTCAAAAGCTTAGACAGCATCATTTTCTTTGACACTCCGGGTAGCCTCAAACAAGGTATCGAAATCCAGAAGCCAGAGTTTCAAGCACGGATACAAGCACACCTGCAGGAATCTCAAGGGATAACCGTAGATCCCAACGCCAATATCGGTTAACCATGGCTCACTAGCCAGGCTGAAGTCGCGATTTAAGGAAACGGCAGTGAAGCTAGCACCTGCTAACCAACCGCTATTTTTGGAAGCCTAGGGGCTGTCATCATTTACGCTCGACTCCTTATGCTGAAAGCAGTTCAGCCCCTAGCAGGTTTTGCAGAGCGGGCGCGGGTGTGCCTACACCGCAAGCATTCTGGATTTAATTGATGACGCGCCCTAGAATTTCACAGCCCGCAGCCTAACGTGCTATGGTCATAAGTCCAAGGGCGATTAGCACAGTGGTAGCGCGCTTCCTTCACACGGAAGAGGTCACTGGTTCGAACCCAGTATCGCCCATTGCTATTCCAGCCTTCACAGCTATGAAGTTACGGATTCCAAGCAGCCAGTTCTGCTCCAGTTTCAGAAACGCCTGGGCGGCTTCAGATTTTCGTCACCGCGATTTCTGACCGCTGCAAGCCGCATTCTACGATTCGAGTCTTGGCCCTTTTACCGAAGACAGCGAATAAAGCGTGACCCTGGCAACTATGGAGTGCCGATCGCCTGCTTGTTCAAAAAACCGGTCATGGAGTCATCCATCGCTTCAATCCAGGGAGTGTGATGCACCGGGGCCTTGGTGCCAGTGCAGGGAGACGTAAACGCTTTGTCACGATAGCCCAGAATACTGTGTTCTTTGTCGTGCTCCCACTCCTTGAACAATTCCGTGGTCATCTCCCAATCGCAGGGAGCATAGTCTACGCAGTCGGCCAGCTCCACGATGTAGTCTTTTTGATAATCAATCTGCTCAAAGGCATCCTTTAGCGCGTCTTCTCGCTGTTGCCACAGCGCAATATCCTGAGCCATCGCCGCTGCATCCGGCAGGGAGATGCGGCCCAACACCACATCGCGGGCGTAGAAAGCCTGCACGTCAAACATGCTAAAGGTGTAAAACTGGTCTTGCATGCCGACATACATCAGCTGCGGGTTCGGCTCCCAAAATATACCTTTGTAGAGGGAACCTGGATAGAGGCGGTTATTGGTTTTTAAGCGCAGATTGTCTGCCAAGAAGGGGAAATGATGCTGATACCCCACACAAAGGACGATCGCATCTACAGCTTTACTGGTCCCATCTTTAAAGTGAGCCACCTTATCTTCTAAATGGGTAAGCAGGGGGACTTCGGTAATGCCCTCGGGCCAGTCGAAGCCCATCGGAGCGGTGCGATAGCTAATGGTGACCGATCGCGCCCCATACTTGTAGCTTTGCAGAGCAATGTCTTCTGCTGAATAGCTGCCCCCGACGACCAAGACATCTCGGCCAGTAAACTCCCGCGCCTCGCGGAAATCGTGGCTGTGAAGAATGCGGCCAGGAAAGCGATCGAGGCCCTCAAAGTACGGCATATAGGGTACTGAGAAATGACCGGTGCAGACGATAACGGCATCAAACTCCTCAGTCCGTTCTTGGTCGGCCACCAGATCCTTGACGCGTACCCGGAAAGTGGCTGTCGCTTCGATATATTCCACATAGCGTACGGGGGTGCTGAAGTGAATGTAGCGCTCTAGATTCTCTTTCTTAGCCCGGCCGGTAATGTAGTCATAGAGCACTTCTCGCGGCGGAAACGAGGGAATTGGCTGGCCGAAGTGTTCGTCAAAGGTGTAATCAGCAAATTCTAGGCATTCTTTGGGGCCATTCGACCACAGGTAGCGATACATGCTGCCGTGCACCGATTCGCCGTGCTCATCCAAGCCTGTGCGCCAGGTAAAGTTCCATAATCCCCCCCAGCCAGACTGTTTTTCAAAGCAGACGATTTCGGGAATTTCGGCACCTTTGAGGCGGGCCTGCTCGAAGGCGTGGAGTTGAGAAAGACCACAGGGGCCAGCGCCGATAATGGCAACGCGAGAGGACATAAGTAACTCCTTTGGGGATAAGTGCAGTGGGTAAAGGGGGGGAGGTCGGTAAATGGATGGGGGCTAGCCTCATGTATCAGCGTGACGGACTGCTGGCATTGGCCTGTCTAAAAGAATTTGAGGTAGCGCTGGATTTCCCAGTCGGAAACGTGGCAGTGGTACTCCTCCCACTCCTGAGTTTTGAAGTCTACGTAGGCTTTGTACATAACCGGCCCCATCACGGCCTTGCTGAGGGGATCGGCGGCAAAGGCCGCGATCGCTTCTCCCAGCGTTCTGGGCAGTGTCTCAACGTCCATCACCTGCAGTTCCTCTAGGGAATAGGTGTACATGTTTTCCCGGCGAAGCTTACCCGGGTCGAGCCCGTCACGGATGCCTTCTAAGCCCGCTGCCAAGATCATGGCGGCCCCTAAGTACAGATTGGTGGAGATGTCGGCCGCTCGGCATTCGACTCGCCCGCCGCCCATGGGGATGCGCAGCATATTGGTGCGGTTGTTGTTGCCGTAGCAGACGTAGACTGGTGCCCAGGTAAAGCCCGACATGCTGCCTTGGCGAACCAGGCGTTTATAGCTGTTGACCGTGGGACAGGTCACCGCCACGATCGCTTTGGCATGTTTAAGGACGCCGGCAATAAACTGATAGCCCAGCTTTGAGAGCCCACAGACATCATCAGGATCCTCAAAAAGATTTTGTCCGGTCTCCAAATCAGCCAGGGACATGTTGTAATGGGCACCGCTGCCCGTCTGGTTGGCATAGGGTTTCGGCATAAAGCTGGCAAAATAGCCCTGTTCCCGCGCCAGTTCCTTCACCATGAATCGGAAGAACGTCAGGCGATCGGCCATCGTTAAGGCATCGCAGTAGGTAAAGTCCGTCTCAAACTGGCCTTGAGCATCCTCATGGTCGAAGGAATAGACATCCCAACCCAGGCCATTCATCGCGCTGACGATGGCGTCTAGAATTTTGTAATTGTCGAGCACCGTGGGCAGGGCATAGGCGGCCTTGGGCAGGGTGTCGCGATCGCTGACCGGCGCAAACCCAGCGTCGGTCTCCTGGAAAATAAAAAATTCGGTTTCAATGCCCAGGTTAAAGCCGTAGCCCATGGCTGCCGCCTGTTCCAGCGTATTTTTCAAAATCGTGCGGCAGCAGGCTTCAAAGGGCTGACCGCGAAGGTGAAGATCACTGGCAAACCAGACGATTTCGGAGTTCCACGGCAGCACGGTGGCACTAGCCGGATCGGGCAGGGTGCCGACTTCGTCATCATTGATTTCCTGCGGCACCCCATCGAGAGCAGCGCCGGTAAACAGCTCAGAGCCTTGCATCATGCGGTCAAAATGACTCAGAGGCACCACTTTGCCCTTACACATGCCATGGATATCCACAAAGCTGGCCATCGCATATTTCACCCCTTGTTCTTGCAAGGAGATTTGCAGAGCCGTGAGTTCGGGCGAGAGGGGCTGGAGGTCTGGGTACATGGGCGCGATGAGCTTTGAAATACAAGGAAAAGCTTTAAGCCGACAAAGCTGCTGGGGTCGAGAGCAGGGCAAACCAAGCCTGTGCCACCTGGCGAGCAAACACCGCTGACTGAGCCCCGTAGGCTTGTATTTGACGCTGAAACTGTGGGCCTAAATCGGGATAGTTAGCCTGAATCCACGCACTTTCCATCGCTTGCCATCCCGCAATAATTTCAGCCGTGACTTCGAGATGAAATTGAAAGCCATAAATCTTGGAGCCGATGCGAAAAGCCTGATGCCGACAGGTTTCGTTGGTCATTAGCCAGGTCGCCGACTCTGGCAAATCAAACGTGTCGAAGTGCCACTGCATCACCTTCAGGTCGGCCGAACAGTTTTTAAGCCAGGGTTCTTGAGCGGTCACATCAGCGACGGTGACGGGGGTGAATCCGATTTCTGGGGTGCTGTGAGGATACACCCGACTGCCAAAGGCCCGGGCAACCAGTTGAGCCCCCAAACACACGCCCAAAATGGGCTTGTCTTCTCGATAAAACTGCTGAATTAGGTATACTGTTGGCCGCAGATGAGGAAACTCGGCATCGTCGTAAGCTCCCATGGGGCCACCCATGATGACGAGACCGGCATAGTCTCCGGTTGGGGGAACAGGTTGCTCATCGGGTGACCAAATGACTAGCTGAGCCCCACAGTTCGTTAATTCATCGCCGAGCACTCCAGCCGGATCGAGGGCAGTATTTTGTACGACTAAAACAGTTGGGGGCATTGCACACAGACGCTCAGAAAGGTCAACTCACCCAACCATCGTGGGGGCAAATGACGCTCTAAAACAGAAAATGCAGGTTTTTATCTTCATAATTGATTTGATACTAGCGGCGGCAGGGTTGCCAAAATGTTTTGAGCTTAACCAAACCGCCAGCGATCGCAGAATGCGGCATCGAATCCGCTGCAGTAGAGTAAATTCAGCAATTTAGGCAGCTCGGACAAATCATTGACGAGCGATCGCCCCTCAAACATTTCTTGTTGGCAATGGAACAATCGTGAGGAGGCAGTTCCCATTAATATAAGCAGACCTATAGCCCTTGAATAGTATCGCCATGCCGCCGCTGACATCTTCATCTTTGCCCCCTACACCCGCCACCGTATCTACCAAGTTGGATGCCTTTTGGATGCCGTTTACGGCCAATCGCCAATTTAAGACTCAGCCTCGGTTGATGGTGGCGGCCCAAGACATGCACTACACCAGTGAGGACGGTCGACAAATCCTGGATGGCACAGCAGGACTGTGGTGTGTCAATGCGGGACACTGCCGCCCCAAAATTGTCGAGGCCATTCAGGCTCAGGCCGCCACCATGGATTATGCCCCCACGTTTCAAATGGGGCATCCGGCACCGTTTCAGCTTGCTAATCGCCTGGCTCAACTGGCGCCGGGAGACTTGAACCGGGTCTTTTTTGCCAACTCGGGCTCCGAAGCCGTCGATACGGCGCTGAAAGTCGCGATCGCCTATCATCGCGTTCGCGGCGAGGGCACCCGGCAACGCCTCATTGGCCGCGAGCGGGGCTATCACGGGGTCGGATTTGGCGGTATTTCAGTTGGCGGCATTGGCGGCAATCGCAAGCTTTTTGGCAGTCTATTGAACGGTATCGATCACCTGCCCCACACCCACAACCTGGCTGAACAGGCGTTTAGCTATCAACAACCCGCGTGGGGAGCCCACCTGGCAGATGAGCTAGACCGCCTGGTCGCGCTGCACGATGCGTCCAATATTGCGGCGGTGATTGTGGAACCGGTCGCGGGCTCAACGGGAGTGTTGATTCCACCGGTGGGCTATCTGGAAAAATTGCGCGAGATTTGTACTCGACACGACATTTTGCTGATCTTTGATGAGGTGATTACGGGTTTTGGTCGCCTCGGCACGGGCTTTGCCGCCGACTACTTTGGCGTCGTGCCCGATATCATCACGGTGGCTAAGGGCCTCACCAACGGTACGGTGCCGATGGGGGCCGTGTTAGTCAGGCAAGAAATTTATGACGCCTTTATGCAGGGGCCGGAGCACGCGATCGAATTCCCCCACGGCTATACCTATTCTGGGCATCCATTGGCTTGTGCAGCGGCGATCGCCACCCTGGATGTCTATGCCGAAGAGGGCCTCTTTGAGCATGCGGCCAGCCTGGCAGACTACTGGCAAGAGGCCGTGCATTCCTTACGGCGATCGCCCCATGTGATCGATATTCGCAATCTGGGTATTGTGGCGGGCCTTGAGCTGGAACCCCGACCAGGCGCCCCTGCGCAGCGAGCCTATGACTGCCTGGTGCGCTGTTTTGAACAGGGCCTGCTGATTCGCGTCACCGGCGACATCATTGCCCTGTCACCGCCCTTAATGCTGCAAAAATCCCACATTGACCAGATGGTCGAAATTTTGGGCGAAGTCCTGAGTGATCTGTCGTAAGGGATCTGCAATTAAATAACCTACCTAAAGCATAAAGTGGCTGTAAGGGTTTGGCAGTGCCAAACCCCAACGACTGGGTAAGCTATTTTCAAGCAACTCCCTAAGAGTAACGGGGATAGAATTTTTCTAAGGTGTAGAAGACTCGGGGGCAAGCGCCAGTTGAATCGCCTGAACATGGTTACGGGCGGTTTGGATGGTCAGTTTGGGTTGTCCCTGCCAGGGGTGATGCCAGGCCAGAATGGCCGCATCGTTGATACGAGCGGGGACAGCGCGATCGCTCGGAAATGGATTCAGCGTGTAAATTGGTTTGGTTGTGGCGATCGTCTGCAGACGAGGCAATCCAACCTCAACCGGCAGCACGAGCGTAGCCGCCGGATAGGGCTTTACCCAGACCTTCAGGCCCAGCGCTTGGATGGCCTGATCAAACGGCATTTCCTCCGGCAGGGCTACCCGAAAGTTGTTTTCACACAGCCGCAGCACGGAGCAGGAACGGTGCTGCCATGCGGCTGTTAGCGATTGCCAGGGGGCCAGGTGAGAAACGGCTGGAGAAAAGAGAGCGATCGCCGCTTGCAGTCCATCCACCCCGGCAAAATCCCACAAAAAATAATTGGTGGGGTTAACCTGCAGGGTGTCTAGCGTCTGGAGTTGCGTAGAGGATTGAACCATATCGGGTTGGCGCGATCGAGCCGCTATTTGGAGTGAATTCATCTTAGCTGCTGTCACAGCTCTACAAAGCCAAAGGCTAGGTCAGACATCAGCGCTTTCATCGGTTTTGGAAATATCTCTAATAGAACCTATTTGAAGTCTCTAAGCAGAGGCGGCTAGGCGCTTGAGCATCAGTCTGATGGAACACAAATTGAGTTCAGCCGTGACATGGTTGAGAGTGCCCTCAAAGTTCTTCGCCAAACTCTGGCAGCGTTCCATCCAGGCATAGGAGCGCTCGACTACCCAGCGGGCTTTGACCGCAACAAATCCCGTCTTGCCTACGACTGCCTTCTTCGCTTTTGACGGCTTGGGGGAAAGTTCAAATTAAATCTGGCTCATGATTTGCGGATATACCGGCTCTAGGGCTGACTGTAAAGTGTCGGAATGATCGCCGTGGTCGAGCAAAATGGTCGTTTTGGGATGCGTGGGCTGGGTGCGAAAATCATCGATATTCTGCCTCAACATCGCCATCAAGCCGGCATCGTCACTCACGTTGACGGGCGGGCAGGGAGTGAAGCCGGGAAAGCCCAAACTAGCCGCCAGATGTCGTTTGATACCGTTGGTCGCTTTGTAGAAGCAGACTCCCTTGGTCTCAGCGCTCGCGTTGCCGGTATTCTTCACCGCTTGCGAGTCCATCATGATGAGCGGCGTCCAGTGAGGCTTTTTCCCACCGGCCCCCGCACCCGCTCAGGCAAAATCGTCATTCGGTGCTCAAGCGTACCCGCCTCGCGCCACGGCTTGTAATGCCAGTAGCGTGGAGTAGGACGGCAAGGCCTGAGGCAAGTCAGCCCGATTGCAGCCATTCTTGAGGCGATAGAGAAAGCCATCGATAATCTCGCGATCGCTCCATTCCAGCGGGCGAGTCTGCTGCCTTGGGGGGCAAGATTTCAGGCCACAACGGTTCCAGGATATGCCATTCGGCATCGGGCAGACTACTCGAATAAGCCCTCAACATTTAGCTTGGGGGGACGCCGCTAGCTTCTCCCATCACTCGAAAGATCTCAAATGGGCTCTATACCGTTTTACCTGCTAACAAGTCGCTAAAGCGGACATTTGAAAATCAGTAGTGGTGGTCAATCTGATCTACTGCCACTGGTCTTGTTCGTGATGTCGCTCTATCTCTGAGTCAGAGAAACGGGCAGTGGATTAGCTAGTGTGGAAAGCCACCTAATCGGGTTCAGCTCGAAAAGATACCATCGGTTGGTTGTCAACCAGCGTCATTAGGGCGCGTTATCAATATAAAGCCAGAAGGCTGGCGGCATCAGCATAATCGCGCCCGCTCCGCAAAAACTGCTAGGGGCTGAATCGCTTTTCGCATAAGGACTTAATCGCTAAATGATGACAGCCCCTTAGCAAAACCTCACATGCTCGTTCCACAAATTGTGATGGGTCCCAATGTCAGTACCTAAACAAAATTTGGAAAAGTGTCCTTCAGCCTTGCCAGAAGATACGTTTGCTTGAACCTCCACCAATACAGTATTTATGGGAGTTTTAAATGGCTAAAACAATTGTTATGACTGGTGCCACCTCGGGTTTTGGCGTGGCTTGGTTAAGAAAACTTGCCAGCGATCAAAGCCATGAAATTTATGTGTTGGCCCGAAGCCAAGATAAGTTCCAAAGCGTTTTATCAGAGTTTCCAGGCAGTCAATCTAAGCAAGTCCATTTTGTCCACTGCGAACTTGATAGCTTCTCGAGTATTCGACAAGCCACACAACAACTATTGAATCAAATCCAACATATCGATGTGCTGATTAACAATGCCGGTGTGTTTTCAGGAAAACAGCGTACAGAGAGTCAAGACGGGATTGAATTGACATTTGCAGTCAATCACCTGGCTCCATTTCTGTTGACAAATCTTGTTTTAGAAGTACTCGATAAAAGTGAATCGGCAAGAATTATTAATACGGCATCATTTCAGCATTTTCCAGGATCATTCGATTGGGAAGATCTCACTTTTGGAAATCGTGATTTTAATGCCATGCAAGCCTATCAACAATCAAAGTTGGCAAATGTTGTCTTTACGCTTGATCTTGCAAGGCGATTAAATAACAGGTCCATTACGGTTAACTGTTTTGATCCAGGCATCGTCAATACTAAAATGACAGTAACAACTCTATCCTCATTTTTAAGACGTATTTATCCAGTGCTAAAATACTTGTTTCGCAGTCCTGAAAAAGGTGCTGAAACAGGCCTCTATTTATCGCTAAATGATGCCGTTGCAGATCAGTCGGGCGGCTATTATCGTGATAAGAAACTGAAAAGTCCCAGTGTGACTGCGTCCTCCTCAGACGTCGCTCAAAAGCTTTGGGAACAAAGTGAAACGTTTGTTCAGGATAGATTTTCTCCTGCAACCTTGGGTCATTTTAACTAAGCGCTGCTGGGGATTTTGACTCGTTCTATTAGAGTCTTCAAGCTTGGTTCATGATGTCGTTATCCACACCTATGGCGATGGCCCCTAGATGGAAATTCGCGTGTACCTTTTCGCCGATTATGACGCTGTCGTGGCGCTTTGGCAGCGGATGTTTCCCGATCTGGCCGGCCATAATTAGCCGTCTGGAACGATTGAGTGCAAGATAGCCGTTGATGATGGTCTGTTTTTCGTTACTGCAGATGAAGACAGGATCATCGGCACAGTGCTTGCAGGATACGATGGCCATCGGGGCTGGATCTATTCGCTGGCTGTTGCCCCAGAATTACGACGATGTGGCATTGGCTCGCAACTGATGCGGCATGCTGAACATGAGTTAGCCCGACTTGGTTGTCCAAAGATCAATTTGCAGGTGCGGGCCGATAATGCTGAAATGGTGGCATTTTATGAATCGCTTGGCTTTCGTGCCGAAGCGCGGATAAGCATGGGCAAACCTACTTTGGACGGCTGACACAGCCGATTTTTGGCGCGACTTACGAAAAACGCGATGTCACGATCCTCGGCTGGGCCGATCTGAGCTTGTGTAAATCAACGTCGAAGATGCCAACCACGAGGCTGAGTAAAGGTGCGGATGCCTTCCCGTGAAAGGGTGGCGCCCAGACCCGAATGACCGCGCCCTGACCACGGAAGCTGGGGACTAACACGATCACAGCAGTTCCAGTAGGCCGTACCGCTGTTGAGGCGTTTAAGGATGTCGATGGCACGATCGCGCTGGGTGCTGTGAACGGCGGCGGTGAGGCCATAGTCGGTGTCGTTCATCAGGGCGATCGCTTCGTCGTCACTAGCGACCTTTTGAATGCCAATGACGGGGCCAAAGGTCTCGTCACGCATGACGGCCATCGCGTGGGTCACGTCCGTTAACACCGTGGGCTCGAAGTACCAGCCGGTGCGGTCAACCCGGTGACCGCCACAGTGCAGCGTTGCCCCTTGGGTTACGGCATCCTTGACCTGGCGTTCCAGTTCTGCCAAATGCACCTGACGACTAATTGGGCCTAAGTAAGTATTCGGGTCGGTGGGGTCGCCCATGACGAAGCCTTTGACCGTCGTCAAAAACGCCTGCAGAAATTCTTCGTAGACGGCAGCGTGGACGTAGATGCGTTCAACTGCACAGCAGCTTTGACCATTGTTATAGAAGGCGCCGTCCGCCACGGCAGCGGCGATGGCGACCACGTCCGTGACGTCGTCGCAGACGTAGGCGGGATCTTTGCCTCCCAGTTCCAACTGCACTTTGGCTAACTGTGCAGCGGCGGCGACGGCGATTTTCTTGCCTGTGGGGTAAGAACCGGTAAAGAACACGCCGTTTAGGGGCTGCTCCAGCAGTTGGGCTCCGACAGCACCGTCTCCAATCATCGGGACAAAAACCGCTTGAGGAATGCCGGCGGCGTGCAGCAGGTCGGCGATCGCTAAACCCGTTAGAGAGGCAAATTCTGAGGGCTTATACAGCACAGCATTCCCCGTCAGCAGCGCCGGAACAAAGACGTTGGCGCCAACAAAGTAGGGATAGTTCCAGGCAGAAATATTGGCAATCACCCCCAGCGGCTCATGGGTGATAACCTCCTCCAGCGCCGCTGTGCCAGGAATGCCAGTCGGTTCTTGGTGAACCACCTCTGGAGCCAGCAACTCGGCCACATGATGGATGAAAAAATCAATGCGGGTCTGAGTTGCAACAATCTCACTGCGGGCCTGGGCAATCGGTTTGCCAGTTTCCACGGTTAATGTGGCTGCCAGGTCGGCTTGCCGTTGGTCGAGCAAGTCGCGAAATCGAGCGATCGCCCCAATCCGCTCAGACAAATCAGTTGCCGCCCAAGCTGACTGCGCCTGCCGTGCTGCCGTCGCCTTCTGCTGGATGGCAGCAGCATCGTCCATGGGAATTTCTTTGACCAGGCTCTCGGTAGCCGGGTTGGTGATAGAGAGGAAATCACTCATGCCGCAAATGCATCTTGATAGAGCGCGTGGAAGTCGGCTGGAGCGACGGGCCGAGGATTCATCTGGTGGCAGCCGTCCTGCATGGCAACGCCCACCAGTTGGTCGGTGGCGGCGGCAGAGATGCCTAAGGCCGTCAGGGTATGGGGAATGCCAATGGCCTGTCGTAAATCTAGAATCCATGCGATAAAGGCGTCGCCACTGGTGGCCCCGGGTTGAACGGTTTGGGCCATCCGTAGGAACTTTTGGGGTTCCGCCGCCAGATTAAAGCGCATGGCGGCAGGCAGCATCATGGCATTGGCTAAGCCATGGTGGGTATCACAAACTGTTGACAGGGCATGGGCACAGGAGTGGGTGACGCCAAGCCCCTTCTGAAAGGCGATCGCCCCCATCATCGAGGCGTTTAGCATGCCGCCTCGGGCCGTCAGGTGAGCCGCTTGCTCAGTCTCATTGAGGGATTCCCCCGCTGCTAAGCGCTGGGCAAAGGCGACACAGTCCTTGAGGTGGGTAGCGACCAGGTGCAGTCCTTCCAGGGCAATGCCGTCACAAATCGGGTGCACCCCTTTCGCCAGAAA
>JBCCNE010000059.1:0-14774 GCA_039026015.1 Cyanobacteria bacterium P01_C01_bin.70
CAGCTTGCGATCAATCGTAATCTGCCGCTCAAACTGTTGGGGAATCAATTGACGATAGTTAGGATACTGTCCCTCTAGCAGGCGAGTTGTGAGAATCTGGTCGCCGAGTTCAAACACGACTTGAGTGTGATCGAACTTTAGAGCAATCGGTTCGGACGACGTGTAAGTCTGCAGCATCCGTTCCAAATCTCGCAGCGCCTTCGCAGGAACGGTGACGTCCATCTTGGCCTCCTGCTCAGCGTTACTGCCAGATTCGTCGCTAGTTTTGACCACGGCTAATCGATGACCGTCCGTGGCGGCAAATTCCAAGGTTTCGAGTTCTGTTAGTAAGTGAACACCGGTGAGAACCTGCTTAGTCTCATCAGCGCTAGTGGCAAAGAGTGACCCTTTAAGGCCCTCCAGCAATGCTTCGATCGATAATTTGGCCGCCTGGCCATCTTCGATGACGGGCAGGCTAGGATAATCTTCAGCGCTAAGGCCTCGGACTTCATATTCCCCAGAGGAACTGGTGATTGTGACGGCAGCATTTTCTTGCGTTTCCTGAATCACGATGTCTTCCGCAGGCAGCCGCGCCACGATACTTTCTAAGAGTTTAGCCGGCAGCGTCAACTCGCCCGGTTCTTCTACTGAGGCCTTAAAAGAGGTCTGAATCCCCATGGTTTCGTCAAAGCCAATCAGGGTGACCTGCTGATTTTTTTCGTCCACTTTGACTAACACATTGCTAAGCACCGGTTTGCTGGGCCTGGCAGGAACAACACGGCTAACCAAGGAGAGTTGAGTATTCAGCTCATTTTGGGGACAAACGAATTTCATAAGCGATTGAAGAAAGACTAGGAAGGGGCTGAACGGACTGAACAAACCGTCTTCATGCTGGACGGATGCCCATCGTATCACCCCGACTTTTTATTGGAATTGTGGGAAGTGTCTGAATTGATTTAAGACAAAATTTTTTAATCGTAGTTCTAATAGTCCTTGCGGAATTTGTGGAGAAATTGGGGATCGCTCATGATGTAAGGGTTCTCGCTTCCCCAGTCTTGTGGAAAAGCTGTGGACAAAAATCGTGATTCTCCACAGCCCTGATCGCCACGTGGTTTTCTCTCTAAAATGTGGAAAAAATCTTTCCTTAAAATCACGGTTTTCCACATTCTACCCGTGGTTTTCCACAGCGTCTTCACGGGGCAATGTTGTAACTCTTTACAGAGACTTTGCAGATTTAAGTTTTACTGTTTTGCATCAGAATCAAAAATCCTTAGCATCTTCATGCGAGTGACTCTGGATGGCGGTTGGGCGGTTGGGCATTATCCAGCCGTGTTAAGGCGATCGCTTACATCCCGCACAGTTTGATTCAAACTCGAATCCTTCTTGATTTTGCCAGCAATTTTGTCACAGCTGTAGAGCACTGTGGTGTGGTCTTTGCCGCCAAACAGCGCCCCAATCTTGGGCAAACTCAGACTCGTATGCTGACGCATCAAGTACATACCAATTTGTCGAGCCAGACTAATTTCTCGCTTGCGAGAGCTGCTTTTCAGATCGTCTTCAGAGACGCTGAAAAATTCTGTGACGACTTGCATCACTGTCTGGGGAGAGACCTCGACCTTTTCGCTTGCTGTCGTGCTGAGGACAGGGGTGAGGTTTTCGACGGTCATCGGCAGCCCAGAAATGGAGGTGTAGGCGATCGCGCGAATCAAGGCACCTTCGAGTTCGCGAATATTGGATGTGTACGTAGCCGCAATATACTCAATCACCGGGCGTGGTAAGCGCACGTTTTCGTACTCGGCTTTCTTTTGCAGAATCGCCATGCGCGTCTCATAATCAGGCGGCTGAATGTCGGCAATTAGCCCCATCGAGAAGCGGGAAACGAGTCGCTCTTGCAGGCGCGGCATCTGATTGGGAGGGCGATCGGAGGCCAATACGATTTGCTTGCCAGATTCATGCAGGGTATTGAAAGTGTGGAAAAACTCTTCCTGGGTATATTCCTTCCCTTCAATAAATTGGATGTCGTCAACTAGCAGCACGTCGGTTTGGCGGTAGTGATCGCGGAACGACTGCATGCTGTCTTTGCGAATAGCGGTGATCAAATCGTTGGTAAACTGTTCAGTCGAGACGTAGGACACCCGCGCGTTAGTGGAGATTTCTAAGCGATAGTGGCCGATGGACTGCATTAAATGAGTTTTGCCCAAACCTACGCCGCCGCAGAGAAACAGGGGGTTAAACTCGCGTCCGGGGGATTCTGCGACGGCCAAGGCAGCAGCATGGGCCATGCGATTATTGGCACCCACCACGAATCGCGAAAAGATCGCTTTGGGGTTTAGGCTGGCTTCTCGGCTTTGAGCGCTGCCGTTAGCGTCCATTGCAGGGGCAGAGGGGGCGGGTATTGGCCAGGTGAGGTCAGCAGCGGGCATGCCTTCGGTAAAGGTGCCGTTGTCGTCAGCAATGGCTTCGACCACAAATTTCACGTCCACCGCTCGGCCCAAGGTGGTTTGCACCACGCTAGCGATCGTGCCGAGATAGTGCTTTTGCAGCCAATTACGCGCAAACGGATTCGGCGTTGAAATGGTTAAGGCCTGTTCAGATAGCGCTTCGGCCCGAGCCGGTTTAATCCAAGTCTCAAAAGTAGGACGGCTAAGCTGCTGCTGCAGCTCGGCTAAAACTTTTTGCCAAATATCATCGAGTGAATTTTCCACAGTTACCTCTACCACTTGCGATTGGGGTTGGTTTCAGAGTGCGATCGCGCTGCTAGCTGAGCACTACAACATGACCAGACCGATTGGAACAAGGCGCGTAAGCGATTGCTGCAACCCTTGGTAGAAAACGTTTGTGGATGTATCCATAAAATCGATAAGCGTAGTCGACAGGCCTTATCGCCGACGCCATGCAATCGCTACAAAAGGAGCGACAGGTGATATGGCCTTCAGCTTGGATTTCTAGAGTACTCGATCTGCTACCGGCAATGTCGAGAAAATTTCATGGGAAATCTACAAACTGGCACCCTAACTGGAGCGTGACGCTAACGACGTATCTGGAAGACAGCGCTAGATATAGGTAGGAAAGTATGGGGGAAAATAGATGAGGTGAAGGACCGATAAGTTGAGTGGGGGGTAGGGCAGTAAGGTCAGTGAACTAGGGGGACTGTGTGAGGTCCATACCTATGACCAAGCTGTGATTGATTGGACGACAGGCAACAGCGTAGAAAATCAGGTAACTTATCGAAACTTTAAAGAAATTATTAAGTCTTAGAAGTGCCTGAGGGCGTTGAGAAAATATATTTGGTGCCGCTAGTGCTGTGTCGATACTAGCTATCCAGACGAGTCAATAGCGTTTTCTAGAGTGATAGGGGTGATTTCGTGCCTTATATTGGATTTCTTTGATCGCGGCTATCCTAACTAAGAAACTTGGGCGATGGCGGCTAAGGCCGTTGCCAGCGGCTGGGGCGCGTAACCCAGATCAAACGCTTTTTGGCTATTGAGGGAAACGTCTTTGGGTCTGGGGGTTGCCAGGTTGATCGAAGCCTGTAATCCCGGCTGCAGAGAGGTGATAGGGACGCTAAAGCTCTCGGCAATTAGCACTCCTAATTCATACCGATTAAATCGCTGGCAGCCGCCCAGATGCCAAATGCCCGTAACGGCTTTTTCGAGGATAAGGTCTAGCCCCTGCACTACGTCGTTAACCGCTGCCGGAGTGCGAATTTCATCAGTAAATAGGGTCTGAGACGTGTTGGCTGCGATCGCCCGCAACAGAGGCTGCACAAAACTGTGGGCCGTTGATGTTGCTGCTCCCACCAGCAGGGGCAAACGACAGATGGTGGCGGCAGGATAGCAAGCGAGAATTTGTGCTTCTGCCAGGGCTTTGTGCTCGCCATAGACGTTGATAGGGCAGGGGCGATCGCCCTCGGAGTAAGGAGGAGCGGTGCCGTCAAAAACCAAATCGGTGGAGGTAAAAATAAAGGGAATCTGAGCTTGGGCACAGCGCTGCGCCAGAGCTAACGTACCCGCGACATTCACCTGATAGCTGTAGTCCGGCTGCCGCTGACAGATGCCGACCTGAGACAATGCAGCCGTATGAATGACGGCATCAGGGCGCACCTGCTCCCACACTGCTTGAATGGACTCGGCAGCGGTCAAGTCGAGGGGCAGGGTCTTCGCCTGAGGAGTCGTGACGGTTTGTTGATGATAGGTGCCCCATCTCTGCCATCCAGCTTTTTCTTGACGGCAGAGGTGTCCGCCCAGCAAACCGCTGGCTCCCGTGATTAATAGCGATCGCATATTGACTCCTCGGATGTCTCCATTTCTCAGATGACTCAATCGGTAGCAGATGCATTGTCCAACACCGGCAGATCAGGCTACATTGAGCGATGAATCTGGTCTGCGTAAAGGATTGGTGCCTTATGAGTTCTGATTCTCAGCCTAACGGCGAAAATGTCGCACCCGACAGCAAACAGTCTAAGGCTGTGGCCCAACCTGCACAAAATTCTGAATTTCCGACGGCTGAGACGGATGCCGCAGCGGTGCCTGAGACGACGACGGCAAATGGAGCGTCTAAGTCAGCGTCGAACTCCACACAAAATGGTCGCTCGCGGTCCCTGGCCTATCCTCCAGAAAATGCCGCAACTGCTCCCGCTCAAGGGCCTAAAAGCCCCCCTGTGGGCTTAGTAATTCTTGGCGCTGTGGTGTTGATGCTGTTGGGCCTCAGCTTTAACTTGTCCTGGCTGACTCTCATCGGGGCCTTGCTGACGCTGGTGCTGTCATGGGGACTGATGGCCCCGTCAATCGCTGATATGGTGGGCGCATTCTCACCCCAGCAGCGATCGCTGCTAATTGCCATTCCGGCGTCGGTGATTGGTCTATTCGGACTGACCGAAGCCATCGGTATTAATCAGGCTATCCGCACTTGGAGCCTCACGCTGCGGTGGGATATCTTGGGCTCTTTTGGCGACTTTCTAGGCGCGATCGGACAAATTTTTGTGGCGCTGCTGGCATTGTTTGTGGCTTGGCGGCAATATATCATTTCTCGCGATCTGACCCTGCAGCAAAATCGCATTACTCAGCAGCAGACGATTGACGCTTATTTCCAGGGCATTTCCGATTTGGTGTTAGATGACGAAGGACTGCTTGAAGATTGGCCCCAAGAGCGAATTATTGCGGAAGCCAGAACGTCTGCCATTCTCACTAGCATTGATGCCCCCGGCAAGGCTAAGGTGATTCGCTTTTTGTCGCGATCGCGCCTGCTGACCCCACTGCAGCGCGACGAGCACCTGGGCCGCCCGATTCTGGATGGTCGGGGCGGCTATGCCGAAGACCGCGAAAACGGCGTTCGAGTCATCAACTTGGGGGCAATTTTGGCGAATGCTGACCTCGCCGGCAGTGACCTCCGCTGGACCGACCTCGGTGATATTAATTTAATTCGGGCGGATCTCAGCCGGTGTGATTTGGTCAGAGCGAATTTCGTGCGCACCATCCTCTATCAGGCCATTCTGGCGGAAGCCGACCTAATGGGGACCACATTCTTCTATGGTGCACCTCAGTCTGCTTCTCCTCGCAGCCGCGTTGAGCCACCAGATTTTGCCACAGGTCAACATACCGGCGCAGTAGTAGAAGAAATTGATTTGTCGAGCGTTAAGCGCCTGTCAGAGGAGCAGCGTGAATATTTTTGCCGCTGGGGAGGCGAAAAAACCCGCGCGACCATTCCTGGCGGCTGTGAAGGCATCCCCAACTGTCTTGGTCGTTGATGACGGTGCGTTCAATATTTACGGGTTTGACGCTAAGCCTCTGTAAAGAATTTATAGAGCCGTTTTGCTTTATCAGTATTGTCGCTAGGTTGGGAAGAATCTAATTGTGCTAATTCTTCGTCACTGACCTATAGATTTACAGGCTGGAGGAATTTCCTGAACCCCCTTTGCAAACCATCCGTTATGTACAAGTTGTTCTGCTGCTATTGAGTCAAGCAACAGGTCGTGAGCTGCAGCTTGATGAGTTAGCACTTCACTCAGTCTCTTCCTGAATCAGGAGAGTAGCTGCAGTCAGTGAGGTTTTCTTGCCTAAATAGGAGGCTATAATCTTTGACTGATATAGCTTTGGCTGACTTTTACCTAATGGATAGTTGCCACTGGGGCAGACCCAGATCGACGGTAAGCAGCCCTGTTATCAAACAGATTCGGCCTTGTCGGCGATCGCTTATCTACCTCCAGCCCAGGCAGTCTGGTCATTTTTTCTAACTGTTCAGTGCTGACCTGAATTCTCTACCGTTGACGTCAACTGCTACCGATGCCCAAGACCAAGGCTAAAAAAAAGAGTAAAAAGGCCGCTAAGTCAGCCAAAAGTTCTCAACCGCTGCTCTCGCGCCAAGAGCAGCGAAAAATTGCCCGAGAGAAGGCTAAAGTTCGGCAAAAAGTTTTGTCGTTTGTCATTCCTGTTGTCGTTGTCTGTACGATTTTGGCTGCGATTGGCAGTGTTGTTGTTGAACCTAAATTGGGCGTGGCTGGAGCATTGGGAGTCGCCTGCTTAGCGCTCTCATTTCGTTTTCCCCGCTATGCCATCTATGGATTTGTGTTTTATCTGCCGTTCAGCGGCACGGTCACTTATGCGCTAGGGGGCAGCGCCATTCTTCAGTTAGCCAAAGATGCGATATTTTTTCCAGCTTTAATAGCCGTTTTTCTCTTTTGCCAAAAGTATAAGCAGCCGCTGATTATTCCTACGGGGCTCAAAATTCCGTTGACAATCTATGGGACTTACCTAATGGCGGTGATGCTGTTTGTGAATGGTTCACAGCAGCTTTCGGCTGAGGGAGAAATACCGATTTTACTAGGCATTCTGGGGCTAAAAGCGCAGGTTGGCTACCTGCTGCTAATCACCTGTATTTACTATCTGATTAATACTAAAAAAGACCTGTATTTCATCTTGCGAGCGCAAGTAATCCTGATCATCGTTTGCTGTGGGCTGGCGTTTATGCAGTACATGATGCTGCGCTCCGGTGCTTGTCCAGGCACTGTAGGCACAGGGGATGACCTGTTTAAGGCTTCCCTAGAGGCCCGATGTTTCGTTGGAGGCTCGCTGTTATACGCTCCGTCGCAAGGGCAGATTCGGCTACCAGGAACCTTTGTGGCTCCCTGGCAGTGGGGGTGGTTTTTAATTTCCAGCGCCTTTTTTGCTTTTGGCACCGCTTTTAACGATCGCGCTCTAGTCTGGAAAATTATTGGGCTGGTTGCCATGGGCGCAGTGTTTACGTTGGCTTTGGTTTCAGGACAGCGAATTGCCCTGGCCCTAGTTCCATTCACGATTGTTTTACTGCTAATCATGACTGGCCAAATTGCTAACCTCAAGCGATTTTTGCCCATTGGCATTGCGTTAGCGTTGATTTTAGGCCTGGCGGCAACTCAATATCCCGACGTCGTGGCTGAGCGTCTGGCTAGTTTTCAGAGCCGGTGGAGTGCGGCCCCGCCTCAAGATTTCATCATTCACCAGTTGCAGTGGGCGATGGATGCCCAACAGGGGATTTTAGGCCGGGGCGTTGGGCGAGCGACCAACGCTGCCCGAATTTTTGGTGACACTGTTCTGGTGGAGACCTATCATTCTAAAGTCTTGTATGAAACGGGTGTAATTGGCTTGATTTCCATGCTGTCAGTCTATACGGTCTTGACGGTTGCTTGTTTTCGAGCATATCGAACAATCAAAGATCCTAACCTGCGCGGCTATGGCGCTTCGATGTTCGTCTTTGTGCTGTTTATTAGTTATTTTCCCTACTACTATCCGTTAGATGTTGACCCGGTGAACGTCTATTATTGGTTGGCTGCAGGTATTGTCTTAAAGCTGCCTGATATCGATCGCCAAGAGCGCTTAAAACAATCTAAATCGGGGGATAATCCTCAGCGAAAATTAACGAAAAAAGAACTTAAGGAACTGCGGAAATCACAATCAGCAGTCAAGTTTCAATAGTGGAAATTTGTTGACATTAAGCCAGTTTTATAAAGCTGGCGATCGCGGAAATTGATAGCTAGGGCGCGTCATCAATGGAACTCGGAAGCTTTGCGGCATAGGCATTACCGGCTCCGCAAAACTAGATAGGGGCTGAACTGCTTTCAGCATCAGGGTTCAGGCTCTAAATGATGACAGCCCTTAGGTCGAGCAAGCAGGCTTTCGGGCTTTAATCGTAATGCGCAGAGAAGCCGGCGGTGCGAGGGTCAAGCCGCGACGGGCAGGCAAGACGGGACGACTATTCGGCAATGAGAATTCAAAGTCTTGCAAGAGAGTAGCCATGCTGAGCTTGAGTTCCATCATGGCCAAGGCGGAGCCGATGCAGCGGCGCGCCCCACCCCCAAAGGGTAAATATTCGTGAGGCGCATACTGACGTTCTAAAAATCGCTCTGGTCGGAAGTGTTTAGGTTCGGGGTAGAGGTCGGGGCGCTGGTGCATGATGTAGGTGGCTGGCATCAGCGCCGTACCAGCGGCGAATTCGTAACCGGCTAGCGTCATCGGCTCTTTAAGCACCCGCACAAAGGCAGTCGGCGTAATGGGATAAATGCGCAGCGTCTCTTGGCAGACGGCAGTAAGGTAAGGCAGTTGAGCGATCGCCAGCGGATCGGCATCCTTTTCCAGCGTGGCGAGTTCGGCCCGTAGCTTCGGCTCTACTTCAGGCAAAAAATGAGTCCAGTAGAGTAGCCAAACCATCGCTGAGGCCGTGGTTTCGTGCCCAGCCAGCAGCAAGGTGACCAGCTCATCGTGCAGCTCTGCATCACTCATGCCGTTGCCGTCTTCGTCCCTCGCCTGGAGCAGCAGCGTCAAAATATCAGTTCGGGAATGAGAATCATTGTGGGTTTGAGCCAGGTCTTGACGGCGATCGCCAATTTCTGCATAGATTAGCTCCCGCACCCGTCGCCGCTGCCGTATAAATCGTCCCCAAGGACTCCAAGTACCCCAATCTTTTTGCAACCCAGGAAAGAAGAGAAAGCTAGAACTTAGGGGAGACGAAAAGCCGTCGAGCATCGTGCTCATCAGCTGCTGTAGCTCCGTCAGGCGATCGCCTTCTCGCAGGCCAAAAACCGCTTGCAAAATGACACCCATCGTCAGTTCCTGCATCGGCGGCCGGGCGAGGATTGTCTGCCCCGCTTGCCAAGGGGCGCTGACTTGACGGGTAATATCACAAATTAGCTGGCCGTAAGTGCGTAGGCGATCGCCGTGAAAAGGCGGCAGCAGCAGTCGGCGCTGCCGTCGGTGCGGTTCGCCATCCAGCAGCAAGATGGAGTGCTCACCCACCATCGCTTTCAAGATGCCGTTGCGTTGCCCGGTGCTGACCTGACGCGCATTCAGGGAAAAGATCTCGCGCACTAGCTCGGGCTCGCCGACGTATACCAGAGGCGGTGAAGTTTCTCCCCCGATCTTGAATGTTGGCCCATAACGGCGGACGTTATCTTCCATGTATTGCGTGGGCCGCAAAATCAGCCGCAAAATTCGCAGCCTGCGACGCAACCCCTTCGCTTTGGGGCCATCCAGCATCCGAGGGGGGGCTGGACTGACGATACTTGGCAAATTTTGCGGCTGCAGCGTCATAGCGAAGTCAGAGATGAATGGGCCAAAAAGTTTCTTGCTCCAATCATAGCGATGATGGCAAGTGATCTTTATGGACGTCCTAGCCCCGTTCAATCAACGCTGCCTTGGTTTTATCAATCTGGACACAGTATTTCTGCAGCTAGTGAGGGGTAAAAAATGATTTGCAGTCCTTGTTTTCAAATAGGCTGGTGCAGCTGATCAGACGGGGAATGCAGTCAAAGGTCCGTTGCACGACTCATCGTTCTGGCTAATTCAATTGTCGATGGGGCTTTTGATAGCCCTGATCCCGAGACTGACGGCAAAGGGACTACACTATGAGAGGACGTAACAGAATGTAAACATTGTGGCTAGGCATTCTCAAGCAGAGCGAGTCGTTGTTGTTGGTGCAGGCATTGGCGGCTTGACGGCGGCAGCGCTACTGGCACATCGCGGCTATGACGTAATTGCTTTTGATCAAGCCTTGGTGCCAGGGGGCTGTGCTTCTACCTTTAAACGACGCGGCTTTACGTTTGATGTCGGTGCGACTCAGGTAGCAGGATTAGAGCCCGGCGGCATTCACCACGAAATTTTTGCGGAGTTAGAGATTCCGCTGCCTCCAGCGACGCCTTGTGACCCTGCCTGTGCGGTCTATCTGCCGGGAGAAACTCAGCCCATTTCAGTGTGGCGCGATCGCCAGGCGTGGCAAGCGGAACGCCAGCGGCAGTTTCCCCACAGCGAGCCGTTCTGGCAACTGTTGAACACCCTGTTTCAAGCAAGCTGGCGCTTTCAGGGGCGGGAACCGGTGCTGCCGCCGCGGAATGGTTGGGATCTCTGGCAGTTGGTGTCGGCGGTGCGCCCTGATACATTGATTACCGCTCCTTTCACATTTTCCACTGTGGGGCAATTGCTAAAGGCGTTTGGACTGTATGGTGATCGCCGCCTCAAGACGTTTCTCGACATGCAGCTCAAGCTCTATTCTCAAGTGGGCGCGGACGAGACGGCGCTGTTGTATGCGGCGACGGCGCTGGGGGTTTCGCAAACGCCCCAGGGATTGTTCCATCTGGAAGGGAGTATGCAGGTGCTGAGCGATCGCCTGGTTGCAGCGATGGAGCGCGATGGGGGCAAGCTGCTGATGCGCCACAGCGTTGAGCAAATTCAGATGCAGGGCGATCAGGTTACGGGCGTAACGGTGCGCAGCCAAAAAACGGGTGAAACCTGGACAGAGCCCACTGATATCGTCGTCGGCAATGTCACGGTGCAAAATTTGGTGCAGCTGCTGGGTGAGGCGGCTCCTCGCGGCTATCAGCAACGGGTCAAAAAGCTCGACGATTCCTCCGGTGCGTTTGTGGTTTATTTGGGAGTCGACCAGGCGGCGATTCCTGAGAACTGTCCGCCGCACCTGCAATTTTTGTACGATTACGACGGCCCGATTGGTGAAAACAACTCGCTGTTCGTCTCCGTGAGCCGTCCGAAAGATGGCCGCGCTCCCGAAGGCAAAGCCACCATTATTGCCTCTTCATTTACTGATCTCAGCCAGTGGCAGAAAGCGGACAGTTACGCTGCGCTGAAGCAGCAGTATACGGAAACAGCGATCGCTCGACTAGGCGAATTCTTTGACCTGCGACCTGAGCACCTAATTCACGTCGAAGCCGGAACGCCGCGCACGTTTGAGCACTTTACGGGACGCGATCGTGGTGCCGTCGGCGGCCTGGGCATGCGCGTCAGCACCTTTGGCCCGTTTGGGTTTGCCAATCGCACCCCCATTGCCAACCTGTGGCTCGTCGGCGACTGCACCCACCCCGGCGAAGGCACTGCTGGTGTCAGCTACTCCGCCCAAACCGCCGTCCGTCAAATTTCGGCTCGGTTTGAGTAACCGACTTCTAAGGGTGTCATCAATTAAATCCAGAATGCTTGCGGTGTAAGCACACCTGCGCCCGGCTCCGCAAAAAAGCTGGGGGCTGAAATGTTCTCTCCATAAGGACTTGACCGCTAAATGATGACAGCCCCTAGTAAGGTTACCGGTAGCTTTCAACGGGTAGCGAGCAGATGAAGTGGCGAAGTACTTCCAACGCGGCATCTGGCTTGTCTCCCACGACCCCGTGAGCACAATTTTGAAATTTCTTGTAGATGACTTGCTCTGTCCCTAATCCATTCACGATTTCATCGCTAAATTTCGGTGGAGTAATTGGGTCATCTTCACCAACCATCACAAGAACAGGACACCGAATTTTAGGGAGAGCTGCCCGGAAGTCCATCCGTCCATGCTCATTATGCGGTCCGTTGAACCACAAGGCAGTTTCATTCTTCCAGAGGATGCGAGACATCCAGTCATTTGATGCAGATTTGTATTTCCTGTAGAAAGGCACGCAATGTTCGCGGTATGACATTCGGCTTTCAGCAGTTGGGTTTTCCCAATATTCTTCTGCAATATCCCGAACTTCCTTGCCGCCAAACCGCTCAAAGGCATTATAAATACTCTGAAAATCCACTTTGGCAGCTGTGCTAATCAGGACTAGCCCGACTGCATGGCCGGGATGTTGAACCGCATAAGATAACGTGACGAAGCCGCCAAATGATGTGCCAACGACGATTGGGTTTTCAATTCCGAGAGCATCACAAAGGCCTTTCAGATCATCGCCCCATTGAGCCAAATTCCAACTTGCATTATTGCTTATGTCGCTTCGGCCATTGCCTCGGTGGTCATAATAGACAACCTGGGCTATATCTGTGAGTTGCGAGAAATATGGCTTTGAAACCGAGTGATCGGCCCCTGGTCCGCCATGAACCATCACGACGGTTGGTTTCTTCTGCATGGTTGTCCCAGATGGCGTTAAACCTTCACCATCCACGTCGAAAAATAGTTTTGCTCCATTGACTTTTACAAACATCCGCACCTCCCGATCTCCCCATTTACAGTTGAGTTTCGTTCTCAACCTACATGTGCTGATTTTATTTAGGGCAAACCTACTTGGAGTTTATTGATGGTTGTGAACGTTGGGGTAAAAGACTGAGCCAAACGGTTAAAGAACTGCGATCGCCCCATCTAAAAACTATCGCAATCATGTAAGCCACCATTCAGTCAGCGCGATATCTATCCTTAATGCAGCGGTTTAGGCTGGGCAAGCTGGGCGTCAATCAGCTGAGTAAGCTGTATTTCTTTGGTGGTGTATCTGCTTGATGGCGGTCTTCTAAGTTTAATCAGCGTTACAGAACTGTTGGTGAGTGCAGTCTTACATTTGATGATATTTCAGGCTTTGATGCAGCGTGAGTACAACTCATGCCGTTGCGCATCGTGATAAGAGACTTTGATGCGCAACGCCGCTGCCGCTTTCTATCGTGACGGTTGGTCAATCAGTATCGCTAAGAGGAAGCTTGGCGACGGGCCGTAGTCCGCTGCCGCTGGCGAATCAGGATAAATCCCATCGCTAGCCAAAAGGTTAAAAGACCGCCAGTGATTAGCAGAGTAACGCCCAAGCCAAAACGGGCAATTAAGGCCGGAGCTGCTGCTGTGAACAGTCCTCCTCCCACAATGGGTTCAAAGAAAAGCTGCTTGTAGGCAAAGCTCTCAAATGCGCCAGAGCGGCTTTCGGGGTCAACCATACGCAACAGCAAAATGCCCGTTGCGGTGACGCCCATCGACTGACCCAAATCGCCAAGGCCCTTTTCAAACCAATAATCGGGAAAAAGACGAGGGGCGAAATATAGGAAAAACAAGACGTTCCAGGCAATGCCGACAATACTTAGAACGACGAAGATACCCAAGTTACTGCCGATGACCTGCAGCGAAATCGAGGCCAGCGCTGTGACAACCACCACGTCAAGGGCGAGGCCAGCGATGTTTTGCATCAAAGGACGAATGACTAACGGCTCTAGGCCCAAGCGCTCTAGGATGAGCTGCACGACAATACCGCCAATTAGCGCCATTGGGAACAGCGGCACATAGGTCATTACTTCAAATCCCGTGGTTCCCCAGGTAACGGATTCAATCCAGATGAGGCCGTTGAGAATTAGCCAGCCGATCGCGATCGCAATGCCGACCAGACCAAAATTGATTGAAAGCGGATCGATCAGCAAGCCCCGCATAAGATGGGCACGGCGTTCCTGCATTTCCGGCGTTTCGGAATGGGTTAAATCGGGAATCTCTGCCTCTTCGGAAAGGATGGCTGAGCCGTACTGTACATGACCTTTTCGGCGTCCCCAATCGGCTAGTGCGGTACCCGCGATAATGCCTGAGACAATACCTACCGTCGCCAAACCCAAGGCCAAATCAGCGCCATCAGGATATCCCAGGTCGGCAAAGGTTTCGGCCATGCCGCCAGCGGTGCCGTGTCCCCCCTCAAAGCCAATTTCAATTAGAGCCGCCGCCATCGGATCGGCATTAAACAGGGGAATTAGAATGGTCAGCGTTACTAAAATGCCGGTGACGTATTGGCCCCAGGCAAGGGACTGACCAAAAACGACCTGGGGAGCGGCTTTGTTCCAGATAGCGCGAGGATTGGGAATGGATTCTCCCAAAAACAGGGCGGCAAACACGATATTGATGAAAACACCCGGCGATTGCGACCAAACCGTGCGAATTGGTTCTGAAAAGAGACCCCCTGACAGCAGTGTGCTGTCGCCCAGAATGGCCGTGATGATTGCGCCTAAAATCTGCGGCCCTAAAATCAGCGCTAAGGCTCCAGCCACAATCGATTCAGGCAGATACAGCATTTGCATCCAGCGAAATCGCTGTTTAATGTAGCGACCGCCTAAGATCAGCATTGCGATCACTACAAAGGCGAAGAAGACGTCTTTAAGCGTAAACATAAGCGTAAGCCGTGATAGATGAGATCACCAATATGAGCAAGCAACGCGCGCTGTGCCCGCTTCTGGAGCAGCTGAGTTTCTTGCTGAGCTGCAAAATTGTGAAAAATTGAACTATTGAATTAATTTCGATGAAAGAGCGAATAAAAATCTGATGAATTGGCTACAGTCTTTGACAAATCCTCCTGGCGATAGAGTGAGAATGAGAGCCTGCATTATCTATTTGCTTCACCAGCACGTCGGCATTGTCTCAGTGGAAGCAGAGTTGTGAGCAAGCCGCAGTTCCGGGTGGGAACGTTTAATCTCAACAACTTGTCCTTGCCCGGTGTGGAATATTATCCGGGCGATCGCTATTCTGAGGCAGACTATCGTAAGAAAGTCGTGTGGACGGCTCATCAGCTTGATCGCATGGATGCCGCGATTATTGGCTTTCAGGAAGTTTTTCAGCGCGAA
>JBCCNE010000060.1:0-14473 GCA_039026015.1 Cyanobacteria bacterium P01_C01_bin.70
GGGCCCTGGTCGGCAAGAACTTCTAGTTAAGCTCGCTAATCATTCCTAGGGACAACCATTTGAAGGCTTCAAAGCGACGCCCTTCAGGGAACAACTCAGCCTAAAACTGACAGTCCTGAGCCACAAAGCCAATCGGCGGCCGAGCTGCGCGCGGGACAGACATCGTCATCAACACCCATCACAACAAGTCTATTCTGCTTTATCTCTCCCCAGAGTGACAGAAGAGGGATATTTGAGTCTGCTCAAAATTCGACTTTTGACAGGCCCTATGCAGACTCGCCTGGAGTCTTAAAGCCATACTCGATCAAAGCTGGCCCTGCTACAGCTGACAACCCCTCAATAGGTCAGTGCCCGCAGCGCAAATTTGGGCAGCGCTAGCATGCGCCGCCACCGCCAAGGCTCTTGATAAAGCCGATATAGCCATTCCAGATTGTGGTTACAAAAAAAGGCTGGAGCTCGCTCCTTGTTACCAGCCCAAATGTCAAAACTGCCGCCAACACCAATCCAAATCGCTTGTGGACAGAGCGATCGCCGCTCGGTGATCCAAAACTCCTGGCGGGGCACCCCTAGCGCTACTAGAATAACTGTCGGTTGTGCCTGTTGCAGTTGCGCTTCAACCGCGGACTGCTCTTCAGCTTTGAAGTAGCCATCTTGAATGCCCGCGATGGTGAGGTGGGGCTGACGCGATCGCCAATTTTCCGCTGCCGCTGCCGCCACCCCTGGAGCTGCCCCCAAGAAAAATGCTGACTGGCCAGGCCCAAGCTTTTGCAGCACGGCCTCAGCCAGCTCAATGCCGGGGCATCGCTGGATGCGCTTGCCTTTCACCCGAAAATACAGCACGATTCCGGCTCCGTCTGGCACGGCTAAGTCGGCATGGCAGAGCACCGCTTTGAGATCAGGATTCTGATCTGCCTGCATCGCCATTTCGGCGTTTAAGGTGACGACATGTGCCCCCACGCCCTGCCGCTGACGGAGCAGTAACCAGTCATCATAGCGATCGCCGATGTGAACCGGCAGTCCCATAATTGATAATGTCTCAAGTTCTCCCATCAAGGTCTGATCTGGTGGATGTCGTATAAATCACAAATCTCACAGTTGTTGTGAGCCTTGCTGGGATAGCAATCAGGCGATGCCTGCTGAATTCGCAACCCGATAATGAATTCTACATCACCAGAATGGCCGGGTTTTTTCACAGCCTGTGGAAAACTCTGTGCAAAACCAGTATGCCGCATGTCCAGAATCTAGACTCCAAATTCCAAATCCCAAACCCAAAATTAGTCAACCCAAAACCTTTCGGGCCGATTCCGCCAGCATCCCACCACCCGATTACTCAGGCACTGACCTCACCGATTACCGTTACCCCACCCACTTACCCAACGCTTCCCTCCAGGGCTTTCACCTAGTAGGATCACAGATGTTGAGTCAAGAGTTGACCATTGGCCCCATGAAAACGCTGTCTGTGAGAGCGATCGCCCGTCGTGCCGTCTTGAATTTGTGCCTCATCATTGCCGTGATGATAGTGGGACTGCCGCCAGCTCATGCCGACAGTTACGATCGCCAAAATTTACGCATGTCAGACTTCTCCAACCGCGATCTGCGCGGTGATGACTTTACGCGGGCTGATCTGGCAAATGCTAACCTGCACGGGGCCGACCTCCGGGGCGCTCGCCTGTTTGACACAACTCTGAGTCAAGCCGATATGACCGATGTCAACATGACCGGGGCAACTTTAGACGGCGCTCGATTTATTCGCACCAATCTGACCAACGCTATTTTAGAAGGCTCATATGCCTTCGATACCGACTTTAGCGGGGCAATTATTGACGGAGCCGATTTCACCGATGTCCTGCTTGATCCCAAGACCAACGACCGACTCTGCCAGACTGCCCGAGGCACAAATCCGATTACGGGACGCGACACTCGCGACACGCTGTACTGTCCCTAAAGGGCCGAGCTCGCTCATCAGGGAATTATTTAACAGGGTGATGTTCGTGCCAGTGACGGGCAATATCCACGCGGCGACAAATCCACACGCGATCGCGACTTTGCACGTAGTCTAGGAAGCGGGCCAGCGCCGCAGCGCGCCCCGGGCGTCCCGATAGGCGACAGTGCAGGCCCACGCTCATCATTTTGGGCGCCGTTTCACCCTCGGCATAGAGCAGGTCGAAGGCATCTTTCAAATAGGTAAAGAACTGGTCGCCCGAGTTGAATCCCTGGGCTGTGGCAAACCGCATATCGTTGTTGTCGAGCGTGTAGGGAATGACGAGGTGGGGGCGATCGCCGCCCTTGACCCAATAGGGCAAATCATCGGCGTAGCTGTCAGCATCGTAGAGAAAGCCGCCTTCCTCAATCACCAACCGCCGCGTATTGGGACTCACGCGCCCCTGGTAAAATCCCAGCGGCCGACTGCCAATTACCCGCGTGTGAATCTCAACCGCCTGGCGGATATGCTCCCGCTCGGTGTCGGCCCCCACGTACTGATAATCAATCCAGCGGTAGCCGTGGCTGGCAACCTCCCAACCCGCCTCCACCATCGCTTTGCCCGCATCAGGATGACGCTCCAGCGCCATGGCCACGGCGTATACCGTCACCGGCAACTGCCGCTGGGTAAACAGGCGATGCAGCCGCCAAAATCCGGCCCGACTGCCGTACTCATACATTGACTCCATATTGAGATGGCGCACGCCCAACAGCGGCTGCGCGCCAATAATTTCTGATAGAAAGGCTTCCGAGGCCGGATCGCCATGCAAAATACAGTTTTCGCCCCCTTCCTCATAATTAATGACAAACTGGAGGGCAAGTCGCGCCTCGTTGGGCCAGCGTGGCAGTGGCGGCGTTTGACCATAACCGATAAGGTCGCGAGGGTAGGCAGCAGACATGGATCGCTCGTCCTCCAACGATTTGCCCTAAACGGGCAGGAGTTCGCTAACAGCGTATGTCAAATTACACCATTAAACCCATGACCCGTGCGGATTTGGCGATTGCCATTGAGTGGGCCGCCGCCGAAGGCTGGAATCCCGGCCGGCATGATGCCGACTGCTTTTACGCGACTGACCCCAGCGGCTTTCTCATGGGCTGGCTGGACGGTCAGCCGATCGCGGCAATTTCCGTGGTGAAATATGACGCTACTTTTGGCTTTTTGGGATTTTACATGGTGCGGCCCGAGTTTCGCGGGCGGGGCTATGGCTGGCAAATCTGGCAGGCGGGCCTAGCCTCCCTAAAAGGACGCACTGTAGGGCTCGACGGCGTCGTTGATCAGCAACGTAATTATTTAAAGTCGGGCTTCCAATTGGCCTATCGCAACATTCGCTACGAAGGTTATGGTGACGGTGCTGTGCCCCCAGCGGCGGATAGCATCGTGCCGCTATCGTCCCTGCCGGTTGACCGGATCATCGAGTACGATCGCGTCTTTTTTCCCGCCGAGCGCTCGACTTTTTTGCGCTGTTGGCTAGCGCAACCCGAGAGTTGTGCCGTGGGGATAGTAGCAGATGGGCGATCGCTGACGGGATACGGCGTCTTGCGCCCCTGCCGTCACGGCTACAAAATTGGCCCGCTGTTTGCTGACACCCCGGCTCAAGCTGACACCCTCTTTTTGGCGCTGCGGGCTCAGGTTCCTGCCGGTCAGCCGTTCTATCTGGATGTCCCCGAAGTCAATGCGGCGGCCGTCGCTCTTACCCAGCAATATGGCCTGACCAGCATGTTTGAAACGGCTCGCATGTATTTGCCCACCGTGCCGGAATTGCCCACCAATCAAATCTTTGGCGTCACCACGTTTGAGTTGGGGTGATGGTCGGAAGCCCATGACATCGGGGAACCCGGTTGCCGAAGTGACGGTAAAGACCCCTCAAGTTCTGAATAAAAACTGGGTCCCCTTAGACCGCAGGAATGGGCGCAAATCCCCCTTGATCAGCGCCGATAGCGCTCACAGAATATTCGGCCACCGCCGCCTCACCAGCAGGAATTGGCTTGCGGGCATGACTCAGTTGGTGCAGCCAAAACATCGTCTCCGTGCGCACCGCTTCGAATCCGGCATAGCCTAACCAGGCATCCAGATTGCCCTGTCCGTAATCGCGGATAAACGGCTCCTCAAAAATGGTGTTGAGCCAGTCCACCGCGCGCAAAGTTTGCTGGTTGCCATCAAGCACCCAAATCTGACCGTTGGACGTCAGCAGGCGAAAGCTCTCTCGCAAAATTGCCTTTGAGACGGCGGGCGGCATTTCGTGAAATAGTAGCGTCGCACATACGACATCGAAGGAGCGTTCTTTTAGGCCGGTAGCCATCGCATCGCTATGGCGAAACGCAACTTCTAGTTGAGCGGCGCGGGCTTTATGGGCCGCCATCACCAGCATCTGGGGTGACAGGTCAATTCCGACAACATCCGCATTGGGAAACCGCTGCTTTAGCATCAAGGTGGTGGTGCCGGTACCGCAGCCCAAATCGAGAATGCGGCGCGGGCTCCCCTGAATGGCATTGACCAGGCTCTCGCGCACCCAGGTCTCCCCCGGCGGCAGCACGTACTGAGTGATGGGATCGTAGGTAATGGCAGCGTCAATGTTGAGATAGCCGTTTTCGACGCCGTGAAAGTTACTGTTTAGGTAATAGCTGGGATATGCCAGTTGAGGGTTGGCGATCGCTGCCGTCTCCGCCTCCCAATCAATGCTGTTGCGCAATCGGAGCAGCGCTTCCCGGTCCATCAACTGGCCAAAGAGCGGGGCTAAGAACTGGTCAAACAGACTTTTTGCGGGTGTTTCCATAGGCGATCGCGGGGTGAATGGGCAATCGAGTCAATCACCTCACTAATCTAGCTGCTGAGTAAAAATTCGCCTACTCGGCGTATGGCTCAACGCAATCGTCAGCTTAGGAAAGGCGTGGACAGTCGCTCAGCGGTCAGCGAGAACGCCCGTTCAGAGGGATTATCCTGGGCCTTCAGGCTGGCACAAAGGCTTTGTGGGTAAGGGCTCCTATCGAGGCATGTCGGCAATTGCCACCAGAGACTTTAGCGAATGAACTTGTCCAAAATTCATAATGAGGCCATTAAACCTATAAGGAAAAAGCTCACTTCAATAATCTCGAGCCTCTCTGGGCCAGGATAGTGACGGCGATCGCGGTTTTGCTAAAGTGAAAAATTACAAAATCCAGCTCTGTTTAAGAACTGAATACAGCGTGGCTTATAGCCATTTAAGAAGCTTTTTATGTTCTGAAAATGGCAAAAAATAATTATTGATGCCATCAATGAAAGAAGTCTAGAGAGATCTTTCAAGGCCAGTGCTGATTTCAAAACGTGATCATTGAAACGTAACGGGCAACTGAAATCTGATTCCTGTGAGCCATCTGAACTTGATAAAGCTATGGTCAAAAAGATGTTTGACACTCAAAAGATAAAGCTGCCTACAGCATATTATTTCTGGATGGAGGCACGCTAATTTCACGGGATGAAAAATTAGTTTAAGTTTTTTGTCTCAATTTATATTTTAGTAGCTTCGGAAATGCTACATCGCTGATATGGAAAGGCTTGAATCTGAGGCTATGTATAAGCCAGTACAAAACTGCACTGGCTTAAAAGTTAAAAATGAGGGCGGTTGTTCCTTTTGGAAAACTTATTTGAAGACCTCCAGATTTGATGATGCAAGAATCTTCTAGACAGCAAGAGCCTTCGATTATCCTGAGTCTGATTCCTATTGGATTTTTGATTGCTCTGATGGTTTTTAATGTTCTTTTATTTAAGGACAATGCCACCTTTGGGCCGAATCAAATTGCTTTGAGCCTAGCGGCTTTGCTAGCCGGAATCATCGGCACGTTTGCGCTAAAAATTCCCTATCGTCGCCTGGAGGCACAGGTGCTGAAATCCATTGGTATGGCGCTGCAGGCGATGTTGATTCTGTTTGTCGTCGGAGCTTTGATTTCTACCTGGATCATGAGCGGCATTGTGCCGATGATGATTTACTACGGCCTAGATATCATTAACCCCAGAGTTTTCCTATTCGTATCCTGCGTTGTCAGCTGTATTGTTGCGCTCTGTACCGGCAGTAGCTGGTCCACTAGCGGCACGATTGGGATTGCCTTAATTGCAATTGGTGAAACCTTTAACGTGCCGTCCGGCATGGTAGCTGGAGCCGTGATTTCAGGAGCCTATTTTGGGGATAAGATGTCTCCCCTTTCAGATACGACAAATCTAGCTCCGGCGATGGCTGGCACCGACCTGTTTACCCATATTCGCCACATGGTTTTCTCCTCAGGCCCGGCGATTGTTTTGGCCCTACTGGGATTCCTGGTGCTGGGGTTTTTCTATCAGGGAGATGGCTTGGCGGGAGATGCGATCGCCGACGTGCAAGCCGTCATTCAGAGCAACTTCAATCTCAACTTGTTATTGCTGGCCGTTCCTATCCTCGTCGTCACCATGGTGGCCCTGCGCGTGCCCGCTCTGCCAGCTCTGGTGTTTGGTGTGTTGCTGGGATGCCTGGCCGCATTGATTTTTCAGATCGATTTGCTGACGTCTATGCTCGATGGCAATTTCACCTTGGGCGGCGCCTATGGTCTGCTGGTGGGCGTTGCCGCTGATGGCTTCAATATCGAAACCGGTAACGAAGTGATTGATTCTCTGTTCTCTCGGGGCGGTATGAGCAGCATGCTGAATACAATTTGGCTGATTGTTACAGCTATGCTGTTTGGCGGCATGTTAGAGGCCTGCGGTATGCTCCAAAGGCTGGCCAACGCTATATTGTCGATTGCTCGGGGGGCCGGAACCTTAATCGGTGCGACAGTGGCAACCTGTCTATTTATGAATGCCACGGCGTCAGACCAGTACATTGCCATCGTGGTGCCGGCCCGTATGTTTCGCTCTGCTTACCTCAAATACGGCCTGCATCCCAAAAACCTGTCCAGGGCAGTGGAGGATTCTGGCACCGTGACCTCAGTCTTGATCCCCTGGAATTCTGGCGGGGCGTTTCACTCAGGCGTGCTGGGCGTACCAACGCTGAGCTACCTGCCTTTTTGCTTTTTCAACATTCTGAGTCCCGTCGTATCCATTTTCCTGGGGGCACTGAACTTGACCATTGCCCGCATCAGTTTGGAAACCTCCGAGAATTTGGAAACGGCCATGTCCGCGTCGGCGAGTTCGGCCGAGTAGCTGCGGTGTAGCGAGCAATAAGGAATTACTGTCATGCTTAAGGTCCTCCTTCCTATCGACATTAACCAGCTGAACGTGGAGCTGCCTTTTTTAGAGCGAGCGATTCGCTATGTTAAAGCCTTTGAAGGACAGTTTGTGGTTATGACCGTCATGGCCGACTATGAGGCCTATTTTGTCAGCCCCCTGCTGCCGGACAACTTTATCGATCAGGCCAAGGCTAAGGCTTTGGAATCTTTGGGAGGCTTTACTGACCGGCACATCCCCAAAGATTTGGTAAACAGGCTGAGTGTGCGACACGGCTCAATTTACGGCGAAATTTTGGCAGTGGCTGAGGAGGAAAAAGTAGACCTGATTTTTCTTGGGGCCGATCGCCCTGAGCCTGTTGACTACCTCTTGGGCACCATTGCCGGCCGGGTCATGCGTCATGCTCCCTGCGATGTTGTATTTTTGCGCAGCGGCTAATTGACCGATTGCTGTGCCCGCATGCAAATTCAGCTAGGGGCTGCTGCGCTTGAGGTCAGGGATTAGGTCGCTGAATAATCGTGGCAGCCCTAGATGTCTTGCTAGGGGCTTTTATCTCAGGACTTTTCGAAAGCTGGGGCGTTGCCTAACCGTTTCCCACCAGGTTTGGAGTTGGGGCACAGGGCTAATAACGGTTTCCCAGTCTGGCGTATTGGCAAGATAAAACACAACGGGCATGAGGTAAAAGTCGGCCAGCGTCGGCTCAGCCCCGAGCAGATAGGGAGAAAAAGCCGCGACATCGGCGATCGCTGTTAGCGCTGTTTGCACTTTGGGCACAGCTGCTTCTACTGCCGCAGTGTCAGTTTCACCCCCTTGTTTAGGCACAATCATCCGCTGAATTGTGATGGTGCTAATCGCTGGCGTATAGAGGTAACTACCCACAATCGCCATAATTTGCCGCATATGGGCCTGAGCCATCAGGTCATCGGGGGTAAAGCCTCCACCATTGAGGGACGCATCGAGATATTCAGCGATCGCATTTGTTTCATACAAACACTGACCATCAATCTCTACAGTCGGCACCTTGCCAAAGGGATTTTTGGCCAAGTAATCAGGCGCATTTTGCTCCCCTTTAAAGATGTCGACAGACTGCATTTCGTAGGGCGTGCCGGTTTCCTCAAAAATCATGCGGATCGTGCGGACGTAGGTGCTGAGGGTAGGGCTATAAACAATAAACTGTGCCATGGGTTGAAAGCTAAAGGTTTTTCGTCATTAATGGACACTTCAACTTAGCTTGAAACCGCGCTAGCGTGCCTTAAAGAGTCCTCAGCAATGAACCAGAAATGAATCCGAGCAGCGATGGTGCCTGACCTGCAGTGATTTACCTGATGATGTTGCGACTGGGCGCTTCCTTGGGCCGCGATGACTGTCTGACGCAGCACCTTTCAGTCATGGCTGGAGCATCGCCGGCATGGCGCTCCTGGAAAAGCCGTTGCCCTCGGTGAAGCTACAACCATGTACCGCACGGTTAAAACAAGGGCTGTTTTTGAGTGGATATATCGCTACTTTTGGCTGATTGGGATGGTAACCGGCGGCCTCAATACCGCCATCATGTGGGGCAAGCTTCAGCGTCCGATGCGTGAGCATCCCGAGCGCATTCCTGGATACTTGACCCTACTGCGAGGCTACTGATGGACAACAAGTTCAAAGAAATGGACACTAAGCTAGATGTGATTTTGAGACATCTCACTGGTATTGATCCACAGGCTGGTGATTCATGAGTACAGAATTCTTCTGGCCAGATTGAAGGCTGTGATGAGCGATGCCGTATTGCCTGATTAGTAGAGGCGCGATCGCAAAATTATGCGATTGATCATGTCTTTTTATCTGGAAATATGGCAGTTTCTGATTGTGGATCGAACAGATGGATTTTGTCACGGGCGATCGCTAGCCACAATTTTTCTCCAATGGCAAAAGCACGATTAGGTTGGACGCGGACCTGTAGGACGTCTTGTCCAAACTGGACGGCTAGGTAGGTTTCGCTGCCGAGGGCTTCGATGCGTTTGACTGTGACGGGCAAATTCTTGGGGGCGGGGGAGCCTAGGCTCAGGTGTTCAGGTCGAATGCCCAAGGTGACGGATTGCCCGGCGTAGGGTTTCAGCGTGTCTGCCCAAGGTTCTAGCACGGTCAGGCGAAAGTTGGGATGGGTGATCAGCAGCGGCGTGTTGACCTGCACCGGCAAAAAGTTCATCGGCGGAGAACCGATAAAAGAGGCCACAAAGCGGTTGGCAGGGCAACGATACAGCTCTAGTGGGGTGGCGCACTGCTGAATTTGTCCAGCGTTCATGACAGCGATGCGATCGCCCATCGTCATTGCTTCAATCTGGTCGTGGGTGACGTAAATCGTCGTAGTGCCGAGCTGACGCTGCAGATTCACGATTTGGGCGCGAGTTTCGGTGCGCAGCTTGGCGTCGAGGTTCGAAAGGGGCTCGTCCATCAGAAACACTTGGGGATTGCGGGCAATCGCCCGCCCCAAAGCGACGCGCTGCTTTTGCCCCCCCGAAAGCTGACGCGGCAAACGGTCGAGCAGCCCATCGATTTGCAACATTTTTGCCACTGTCCGGATACGCTGATCGATTAGCTTATCGGCAGGAGCCAGATACCGCAGTTCTTTCGGCAATCGTCGCGTCGCGCTAGAGAGGGTATTTTGCCAGCGGGTACGGTTCGCCAAGGCTTGCTGAAGTTCGGCATTGGCATCGAGTTCGGCATTTGTTCTCTGTGCATCGGTCGGCTCGGTCAACACCCACGCGCGGCGCCCCCCCATGCGGCGCAGGCCAAAGGCCAAGTTGTCATATACGGATAGGTGCGGATAAAGGGCATAGCTCTGGAATACCATGGCGATGTCGCGCTGCTTGGGAGGCAGTTGATTGACCTGGCGATCGCCCACCCAAATATTGCCTGCAGTAATTTCTTCTAATCCCGAAATCAGGCGCAGCAGAGTGCTTTTGCCACAGCCAGAAGGCCCCACCAACACCATAAATTCACCATCTTGGACGGTGAGATTAATCCGCCGCAGCACCGCCGAATCGTGGGTCGCCTGATCAGCGGCGGTAGACTGCTGCCCTGGCGACACGAAGGTCTTGTACAAATTTTCCAGGACAACCTGTGCCACGGTCGACTCTTGCCTCAGGGAATTAGATGACTTGCCGATGAAAAATCGAACGAATTACTCTTCCGAGTCGTCGTCAGTTTCACCATTGGCCCCATTATCGACCAATGAGGTTAGGGTAACAGCGGCAATTTTTTCGCCTTTGGCAAATTTATCGAGTCGATAAGCCGTGGGAGCGTCGCGCCCCTGGCGGGGGATGGTGTCAACGGGAATTTGGGCACAGCGGGACTGGGTGGTAACTAGAGTGACCTCGCTGCCGCCAGGACTGGGAGCGATCGCTGCTAGGTAATCCGTCTTTTGCTTAAACAAAAATGCTTGAGTGCCAATGCCGCCCCGAGCCCCCAGGTGAACGCCAGAGATGGGCAGTCGCTTGGCAAAACCAGCAACCGAAACCATCAGCACACAGTCCCCTTCGTTTTGGATGCGGACACAGCCCACAATACTTTCATGTTTGCGGAGACGGAGGGCTTGGGGGCCTTGGGCAGTGCGCCCCATAAGGGGCAGATTGTCGTCGTCAACAGCAAAGCGAATCAGTCTGCCGCCAGAGGTTGCGATCGCCAACTCTTCGGCCGCCTTCGCTAGGGTAATGAAAGCCAGCTCATCGCCTTTTTTCAGCTTCATAGCGGTCAAACCGCGCCCCGTCAGGTTTTGGAACTCTGATAACGGCACCCGTTTAATGCGCCCCTGCTGGGTGAGCAAAATTAGGTCGTGGCTGAGGATATCTTCGCTGAGGATGAGCTGGGTCGTAATCGCCTCAGGATCAGTGCCGGCCGAGTTGGGCAGCAAGTTTACTAGCGGCACCCCTTTAGACTGCCGCGAGGTTGGGGAAATATCATCAACAGTTAAAGTAAAGGCCTTGCCGTCACGGCTCAGCGCTAACAATTCTTGGGTGGTGCTGGCCACCTCGGTCTGCAAGATGGGATCTTCATCTGCTTGAAATTCATGGCGGTCGACGGCGGTTTGACGAGCTTGACGGCGCTGGTAGGCTCGAGTGGTCGATCGCCGCACATAGCCCTTTTGCGAAAACTCCAGCACCACATCTTCTTCTTTGTGCTCGGCGAGAATTTCCGCCAGCTGCTCAGATTCTTCTTGGCGCTCGGCTTCGCTTTGAATGCGGGTGCGCCGCTCATCACCGAACTGCTTTTTGAGGGAGCGCAGCTCTTTTTTCAGGGCCTTCAGCAGTTCATTGCGATCGTTCAGCAGGCGCAGCAGTTCAGCGCGATGGGCAGTCAGTTCCTCGTATTCGTCCTGCAGATTTTGTCTTTCAAGCCCCGTCAGCCGTCGCAGGGGCATGGCGAGAATCGCGTCGCACTGGCGATCGCCAAGGTCAAATGCCTCTCTAAGCGATACCTTGGCACTGGTCCCGTCAGCGGCATGACGCAAAATATCGATTAGCTGATCCAGATTTTCCAGCGCGCGAATTAGCCCTTCCACCACATGCAGGCGGTTTTCAGTCTTTTCGAGGTCGTAGCGATATTGTCGGGTCAGGGTGGCTTCGCGAAAGTCGAGAAAGGCGTGCAAAATTTCGCGCAGGGAGAGCTGATGCGGCTGTCCATTGTCGAGAGCCAGCATGATAGCGCCAAAATTGTGCTGTAGCTGAGTTTGGCGATACAGCGCACTCAAGACCACTTCTGGCTGCGTTTCCCGCTTCAGTTCGATGACGACGCGCATGCCGTCGCGATCGCTCTCGTCGCGAATATCCGCAATGCCGTCAAGGCGATTGTTGTTGACCAGATCGGCGACCTTCTCAATCCATCCAGCTTTATTGACCTGATAGGGCAGCTCCGTCACCACGATTGCCGTACGCCGCTGACGTCCCCGGCCAGGCCTTACCTCCTCCAATTGGGTGATGCCCCGCACGGGAATGCTCCCTCGACCGGTGCGATAGGCGTCTTGGATCCCTTTGATATCAATAATTTCGCCGCCGGTGGGAAAATCGGGGCCGGGGATCAGCTCAAACAGCCGCTCATCAGACAGCGTCGGTCGGTCAATCAGGGCAATCAGTCCGTTCACCACCTCTCCTAAATTGTGGGGCGGAATGTTGGTCGCCATCCCCACCGCAATGCCCGAGGAGCCATTGAGCAGCAGATTGGGCAACTGGGCTGGGAGAACAATGGGTTCCTGCTGGGAACTGTCAAAATTGTCGATAAAGTCAACGGTGGCCTCACCAATGTTGTCGAGCAGGGCCTCAAAACTGACGGGTGCTAAGCGCGTCTCGGTGTAGCGCATCGCCGCCGGCGGATCGTTGTCTACCGAACCGAAGTTGCCGTGCCCCGCCAGCAGCGGATAGCGACTGGAAAAGTCTTGCACCATGCGCACCAGGGCGTCATATACCGCCTGATCGCCGTGGGGATGATACTTACCGAGCACGTCTCCGACTACGCGGGCACATTTGCGAAAGGGGCGATCCGGGCTCAAGCCCAACTCATACATGGCGTAGAGAATGCGCCGATGCACTGGTTTGAGGCCATCGCGAACGTCGGGGAGGGCTCGCCCCACAATGACACTCATGGCGTATTCCAGATAAGACCGCTGCACCTCAGTATGTAGAGGAGTCGGCACGACTTGCCCTGATGAAAGTATGTTGAGTTGATCCGCCATGAATCCCTATCCTCTGAAATTGGGAACAAATAAAGTGGTTCGGCTGTATTTTGCCCAATCAAGGGGGCATTAACAATGCTGTAAGGTAAAGGCAAAAGTTGCAATCTTGCAATATTTTGCAGTTACGATCAATTCATACAATTGTTGATACGCCCCTCATAATGGGCAATGTAGCAAGGTTTGTCCCCGATTTGAGGCTTCTGCTATTTAAGGAATGACTATGAAGACCGTCCTTATTGTTGAAGATGACATGATTAATGCCCGCGTGTTTTCGAAAATTCTTTCGAAACGCGGTGGTTTTGCCGTTAAGCATACAGAAGATGTGGAAGAAGTCATGGCGATCGCCCGTAGTCGAGAAGCCGATGTCATTTTGATGGATGTTTCGCTGTCTCATAGTTTGTTTGAAGGAAAACCCGTTGACGGCATCAAGATTACACAAATGCTGAAGGCCGATCCGGTCACGTCTAATTTGCCAGTCATTTTAGTAACGGCCCATGCGATGCAGGGCGATCGCGAAAACTTTTTGGCCCAGAGTGGTGCCGATGGCTACATTAGCAAGCCGGTAATCGACCATCAAAAGTTTGTAGACGAAATTGCCGCCTTAATGCCGAAATCATAGCAGAACGTAAGTACTAAAATAGATATTTTGTGACGCCGTCTGCCGGCGCAGCGAGGATGCAGATGTGCCGGCAGACGGCAGTCTGAGTTATTTAAGCGGCTGCAGCTATCGTCTCTGCCGACTATTGCCCAATTTTTATCTCTTATCAAAGTTTGCTTTTAAGTACTCGACAGTGGGATGTGTTTCGTTGATCCAGATGGATAGCTTGATTGCTTCAAGTTGACGGTTGACGGTTGATTGGCTCCACTACGCTTTACTTTTTCATCATTGGAACACCCTGATACGCGGTGAATCATCCACCTCTATCTCACCTACTCATCCAACCCCAAGCCCCTGGCCAGAGCCGCCAATGCCCCACGACCCACCACCCGGCCACCCTCAGTGCAGGCCTTGCAAAAAAGCTTGTGATCGCGCCTGAATGCCTGCCCAATCTCCCTGGTTGACCATCGATTTCGGAAATAGGCTGCTGGCAATGCCAACGGCGATCGCGCCTTGAACTAAATAGTCTTGGGCACTGTCGACGGTAATGCCGCCAGTGGGAATCAGAGGAATCTGGCCGAGCGGTCCCTGCAAATGCCGGATGTAGGCTGGTCCACCAACGGCCTGACAGGGAAACACTTTGACGCCGCTGGCTCCGAGGTTCCAGGCAGTCATGATTTCAGTCGGGGTCAGCGCGCCAGGAATAACGGGAATCTGATGGCTTTGACAGAGGGCGATGAGATGGGGGTCAGTATGGGGCATAAAGCCAAACTGGGCGCCTGCTGAGACCGCCTGCTGCATGGCCGACGCCGACAATACGGTGCCGACGCCAACAACACAGTCGGAGGGTAGCTGTGCCCGCAGATGGCTGACCAAATCGCTGGGGCGATCGCTCGTCCAAGTAATTTCAATCAAGCGGAAGCCGCCAGCGACAGCGGCGGCAGCCATTTGTATACCGGCTGCAAATGTCGGGGCCCGGATCACGGCGATCGCCCGCTGCTGCCGAAGGAGGGTCAAC
>JBCCNE010000061.1:0-14441 GCA_039026015.1 Cyanobacteria bacterium P01_C01_bin.70
GCTGAGGACATAGGTGCTGAGCAACTGCAGCGGTACAGGGGTATCTTTTTGAGTATCTTCGAGATATTCCAGCAGGCCCCCAGCAGCGCGAACGGCAAGAGGCAGGTGATCGCAGCCGATGCCTTCAAGGGAGCGCAGCCGTAACGTTTGCAGCAGCCGCTGGCGCGCTTCCGTGTGGGCAAAAGAGCCTTGTGAGCGCAGCGTATAGCAAAACTGGCGTGGCAGGCAGTCTGGCAGTTGCTCTGATGCTTCCCCCGGACGCAGCATCGCCCGCAAATCTGGGGCATCCGTTGGCAGCAGCGTTTCGGAAGGTTGGAGCCGCATCAGTTCATGGCTGACCTGCTCCAAGTCGTTGCTTTGGGTCGTGAAAAATTCGCCAGTCGAGACGTCGGCATAGGCCAGTCCCCAGTTTTGTCCGGCAATCACCACCGCCGCTAAAAAATTGTTGCGCCGCGCCGTGAGCATCCCTTCTTCCAGCACGGTGCCAGGGGTAATCACTCGAGTCACTTCGCGTTTCACCAAGCCCTGAGCCTGAGCCGGATCTTCAACCTGATCGCAGATGGCGATCGCAAAGCCCTTTTCCACCAGTTGGGTGCAGTAGCGATCGAGGGCATGATGGGGAATGCCCGCCATCGGTACCCGGCCCACCACTTTGCCGCATTCTTTGCTGGTCAGCACCAGTTCCAGTTCACGGGCGATGGTAATGCCGTCTTCAAAAAAGGTTTCAAAAAAGTCGCCCACTCGGTACAGCAGCAGCGCGTGGGGATACTCCTGCTTAACCTGCACATAATGACGCATCATCGGCGTCAGGTCGTCGGCATTCACGTCTTTGCAGTTGGCATAGCGAACGGTGTGTTTTGCCAACCGTTCGGGAATGCCATGATTGGCCTCGTTTTCGGCAGGTGCTGCCATAACCCTCTTTAGGATGCACAAATGTTCCTACTGATTGTAGGGCGCACCTTTGGATGTGTGAGTCATCTTCTGTAAGTATTCAGATCTGGCAGTTGGGATAGCGGTGACGGGCTGAGCGCGATCGCTCACAGCTTCTTCTGATTCTTGGTTTTGACGTAACCATACAGTCCTTCCATGGCTGCAATAAAAGAGTTATCGCGGCGCCAAAATTCGGGAAAGTCGCCCTGTTTTTTGACCAGCACGGCGGAGACGGGAGAGGGGGTGGCCGCTTCGATCGTAGGCGGCAGACGTTTTTTTCCCTGCCAAAATTCTTTAAGGCTCAGATCGTCCACGGCTTGGGTCTGTGGTGAGGTGAAGTAGCGATCGACCGCGCGAGGCGGGTGCCGCTCGGCTGAGAGCTCAGCAGCAAGGGCCTGACCTAGAGGCGTTTGGGCGAGTTGAGTTTGCAGCTCGTCACGGGATAAGCCGCGCAGTTCAAATAGCAGAAAGGGATTTTTGTCTAATTCGGCAGCGATGCGGTAGTAAAGTCCAGCAACGTGCTTGCAGGGATTGCTCCAGTCGGGGCACGAGCACCGGGTATGGAAATCTTTCTCGCTGGCGGGCAGCAGGTGTAGCCCTAGGGTGGCAAAGCTGTCTTCGATATTGTCGGGAATTTCATTTAGCAGCAAGCGCGAAATCAAGCTGGCTTTGGAGCCCATAAGCGCAATGACAGCGGCCCACTTAGCTTTGCTAATCGGTTCAAAGTCAATAACAGTGCTGTAGAGAGGTTCTTCATATGTGCCGAAGTAGGGATTTACGTTGCCGCGAATTTGTGCCGTGATTAGCCCACCATCGATGCCGAAGCTAAGGATACGATTGGGGCCAGCATAGGAACGCCCTCGGCTCAACCGACCGGCATCCGTCAGCTTTTCAATCGCTTCAATAAATTTCTGTCCCCACCAGGTACGACTCATTTGGGCCATAACATTGCTCCAGAACTGGCAATCAGCCAAGCATTAGAAATTAAAACATTTTGAGTGATACAAGGGGTTGCCATCACTAAGCGTCATCCGGGTTTTTCACCGCAAGGGTGAAGAAGGTTCCAGGAATCTTGCCGGTTTACAGACTAATAGCTTTCGTAAACAGCACTTATACGGATGTTTTCTGCGATCACCGATATAATTTCCCCAACCTCTGGGCACTCTTAACCAGAGCGATCGACGGATGGCTAACTGGCAGCTGCCAGTTATGCCCTCCCGCAGATCATCACACAGATTTCATGAACACCTCAACTCGATTTTTTTGGAGGCTCCCATGAAGGCGATTATGGTAGTGGGCACGACATCCCATGCTGGCAAATCTCTAATCGCAACCGCCCTCTGCCGCATTCTTAGTCGCCGGGGCTGGCGGGTGGCGCCCTTTAAGGGGCAGAACATGGCGCTCAATGCCTATGTCACCAATGCTGGAGCCGAAATCGGCTACGCGCAAGCCGTACAGGCGTGGGCCGCTCAAGTTGCGCCCCTCGCCGAAATGAATCCGATTTTGCTGAAGCCCCAAGGTGAGATGACCTCACAGGTCGTGCTACGGGGCCGCGCGGTCGGTCGGATTAACGCTAAAGATTATTACGAAAAATTCTTTGACACAGGCTGGCAGGCCATTCAAGAAAGTCTGACTCGGCTAGAGCAAGAATTTGACTTTTTAGTTTGTGAGGGGGCCGGCAGTCCGGCGGAGATTAACCTCAAGCATCGCGACTTGACCAATATGCGAGTTGCCAAGCACCTCAATGCGCCAACAGTCCTGGTCGCCGATATCGAGCGGGGGGGCGTATTTGCCCACATTGTTGGGACCTTAGAGCTGCTCGACCCGGATGAACGCGCATTGGTTAAGGGCATTATCATCAATAAGTTTCGTGGGCAAAAGGAGCTTTTGCAGCCCGGTATTGATTGGCTGCAGGAGCATACAGGCATTCCCGTTATCGGAGTTTTGCCAATGCTCAATCAGGCCTTTCCGGCAGAGGATTCGCTGTCGCTGCTGGAGCGATCGCCCAAAAACTCAGATGCGGCTCTGACTATTGCGGTGATCAAACTGCCGCACATTTCTAATTTCACCGATTTTGATCCGCTAGAGTCAGAAGAGTCTGTCCACGTTCGATATGTCAGCCCTAACGAAGATTTAGGCTATCCGGATGCGGTAATCCTGCCCGGCACCAAAACCACCATCGCCGATATGGTTGCCCTACAGCGATCGGGCATGGCTGAAGCAATTCAAAATTATGTGCATGCTGGCGGCACCGTACTCGGTGTCTGCGGTGGTTTTCAAATGATGGGCGAGTATCTGGCTGACCCCGAAGGCATCGAAGGTCCAGACGGTCGCTATAAGGGCCTGCAACTGGTGCCCATTCGAACCGTCATCACCACCCGAAAAATTGCCCGCCAGCGCGATACCAGTTCCCAATATCCGCAAATAGGCTTGCCAATCGCCGGTTACGAACTGCACCAGGGCCGCACACAACTCGTTTCTCCTGAAGAGGCTACTACTAGTAGCGGTCTCAAATTTGATTTCCTCTTCGAGGACAAATCATTAGGCATTGTGGATGCGCGTCAGGCCCTGTGGGGTACTTATCTGCACGGCTTATTTGACAATGGCCCCTGGCGGCGATCTTGGCTTAACTGCTTACGACAGCAGCGAGGCCTCAACTCACTACCAACCGGAGTAGCCAACTTTAGAGAGCAGCGTGAACTAATGCTTAACGGCTTAGCGAATGCCATCGAAGAATACCTTGATTTTGCTCCGCTGCTAAAGTCTTAGAGTCCTCAATTTAAGCAAGGAAATAGCTGATGTGGGTGAGACTGGATGGCCTTTTTTCCTGGTGGTCTACTGGCTCTTCTAAATTTTGGCCGTAATTTGCTGAAGCAAGCTTAGCGTTAATCCATAGAGGAAATCTAAAATAGCCTTTAGATCAAGGCAGGGTAAGCATTTGGGCAATCTTCGGTTAGCTTCACCAAAAGTGTGAAGGCTTTGACATCGCTAACGTTTACCGAGTTTGTAAACTCCTCTTAACCGTTTATAAAAGCGTCACAACAATTGCTCAGGGAGCAATCATGTCAGAATGCGAAATTCAAAATTGCAAAGCTGACTACAGCAGGCTGTTAGCAAACTGAGCTGTGCTAACTAACCTGAAAATACGGTATGCAACCGCTGACTAACAGGCCAGCCAGCTCCATGCAGATTGCGCTCTCAGAGCAAATTTACAACGGGCATCTTAAAAAGCCCTGAGATTATTGCTGAGCAGGAATTTGAGCAGTTTTCTGCCAAACTGGAATAAACATGTAAAGCTTTTGATATCACTGACGTTCGCAGAGTTTATAAATCATCTCTAAAGTTACTTTAGGGCAATTTACAGTGTCGTTGTAAACTAGAGTGTCGGGTTGGCAATTTATTTCCCTGCAAAATACGCTGTTTTGGCACCTTGAATCTACTGATCTCGCTGCACAATCTTAGCTATTAAGCTCGTTCACTGTCGTTTAGGGAATATCATTAGTCCACTAATTTCATGGCTGCAGCGGTTTGAGTACAGTGATCCCAAGTAAATTTTTAAAGGCTTTCAATACCTCAAGCAGCTTCATAAAAAAATGCGCGTTTTTAATCCGTACGGTGTCATGATCACTCGCTTAGCGAGTAACCTAATGGATGCGGCAGATTCCGGATTTTTCTTTAATCAAAGGTTTATCTAAGGTAAGGATCGTAAGCAGGTTGGCTAATGGGTGGGCGCAATAAAATACCGGTAATTTTGTTGGTAAAGGGTATGTTCCATTCGATTCTGTGGATAGGTTTTTATGTCTTCTGATCTTCCGTTTACTTTGGATCAGCTACGTATTCTCAAGGCGATCGCAACTGAAGGCAGCTTTAAACGCGCAGCTGATAGCCTCTACGTTTCGCAGCCAGCCGTCAGCCTGCAAGTGCAAAATTTAGAGCGTCAGCTTAGCGTGCCCCTGTTTGACCGGGGAGGGCGACGGGCGCAGTTGACCGAAGCGGGTCATTTGCTGCTGAAATATGGCGATCGCATCTTGAGTCTGTGTCAGGAAACCTGTCGCGCCATCGAAGACCTGCAGAATTTGCAGGGCGGTACCTTGATCGTCGGCGCCAGCCAAACGACCGGTACCTACCTATTGCCCCGCATGATTGGCCTGTTTCGGGAGCGCTATCCCGAGGTGGCGGTGCAGTTGCACGTGCATTCCACTCGGCGCACCTCTTGGGGCGTGGCCAACGGCCAAGTCGACTTGGCCATTATTGGCGGCGAAGTGCCTGCCGAACTGCAAGAATCACTCGAAATCATTCCCTATGCCGAAGACGAACTGGCGCTAATTATGCCGGTTTATCATCCGCTGGCCAATGCGGAAATCATTCGCCGCGAAGACCTCTATCAGCTCAAGTTCATCGCCCTCGATTCGCAATCCACCATTCGTAAAGTAGTTGATCAGGTGCTGACCCGCTGCGGCATTGACACCGGCAACCTACACATTGAGATGGAGCTGAATTCTATTGAGGCCATCAAAAATGCGGTGCAGGCTGGGTTAGGCGTGGCGTTTGTTTCGATTTCGGCGATTGAAAAAGAGCTGCAAATGGGCATGCTGCATCGGGGACGCATCGAAACCGTCGTCGTTAACCGCACCCTGTCAGTCATTGTTAACCCCAACCGCTATCGTTCGAAAGCTGCCGAGGCCTTTACTGAGGAGATTTTGCCGCAGTTCACCAATCGCTCATTAGAGCTGCTGCACGGCACTAATGAACAAAATGGGCAGGTGCCCACTTTATCATCGTTACCTGAAATAAATGGGAAAGCTTCGGTTGAGTCGCAGTCGGGCTTGTAAGGTAGGGAAAAGTAAAGATATTCCCTGATGCCATAAATGGCAGCCTGTTAGCGCAACTCAGCACCTATGGAGATTGTTTGTACTCGCCCAAGCTGTCCACGACCGGTCAACCAGTTTGCTGATCTGGAAAACCGAGGGACACTAACCACGGTGCAGCAGAAGTTTTGCACCGCCTGCGGCATGCCGCTGATTTTAAGTGGGCGTTATCTGCCCGAAAAGCTCCTAGGGCAAGGGGGATTTGGCGCGGCTTATCTCGCCTGCGATCGCTACACTCCAGCTCTACGCTCCTGTGTCGTCAAGCTATTTCAGCCGTCCGGTGACCTGAGCCCGGACCAAATGCAGCTAGCGCAAACGTTATTTCAGCGAGAGGCGGCAGTTTTAGAAGCAATCGGCAATAAGCACCCTCAAATTCCCGATTTGTATGCTTTTTTTCCGCTAATTGTGTCTGGTTTCAAACCAGGCAAGCAAGAGGAGTATTTTTATCTGGTTCAAGAATTTATTGATGGAGAAGATCTAGAGCAGACTCTGGAGCGCCAAGGGCCGTTAGCAGCCTCCGAGGTCATTGAAATCTTGGTATCCATGCTCAAAGTGCTGGATTTCGTTCACGAAAACGGTACGATTCACCGTGACATCAAGCCGTCGAACATCATGCGGCACCGCAACGGCACGCTATATCTGCTGGATTTTGGTGCCGTCAAGCAGGTTACGACTGCTCAGGGCCAGTCTGGCGGCAAATCCACGGGCATTTATTCCATCGGATTTGCGCCGCCGGAGCAAATGGCCGGGGGAGAAGTGTATCCCTCCACCGATTTGTATGCTCTAGCGGTAACCTGCATCACCCTATTAACTGGCAAAGCCATCGGGGAACTCTACGATTCCTACAACAACAGTTGGGCCTGGCGTTCCCATGCATCTACTAATTCAGCGATCGCCGACGTCCTTGATCGCATGCTGCAGTCTTCCCCTAACCAACGCTACGAATCGGCTAACGACGTACTCTCAGCCCTGCGCCAAGCGGCTGCTTCAGGCACCAGTGCCGCAACATCATCTTCAGTCGCGGCCCCCAGCGCTAGCGCCGCAACTCCGGCGACAGCGATGCAGCCGCCACCCCCTTTACCAGTGGCCCCAACCATCTCACAACCAACCCCCCAACCGTTAGGCATGGTGCCGCCGCCGTCGACTCCTAAACCGGTTAAAGCGCCTTCGCAGCAGCTAGCGCGTCCGTCAGCGGGTCAAAAAGTAGCGCCATCAACGGGGTTATCGTCTTTTTCGCTGCTGGAGTTTTTAGGCGGAGCGGCTTTTACCGGGGTCGAAGGTGGCCTATTGGCGATTGCCCTGGCGAGCTTGTTGGGCACCACTCTGCTAGGCAGCGGTGCTTGGTTGTTGCTACTCGCCGTGCTGATTTTGCTACAGGCCAAACGCGTTATCGAAAGATTCGACCTAGTCATTATCGCCGTCGTCACTTTGGGAGTCGTCTTACTCTTTCCGCCGCTGCAAACCATCTTGACTGCTACGGCCACTCCCCGCATCACCGTTGTTGTGCTAGCCGCCATGGCCGGACTGGCCGCGATCGCCATCGGCACCCTCTTCCGCCTCATCTATCGCCTTCTGTCTTCCTTCATGTGATTGCCCCGCCTACGGCTGCAGCCATCGCGATAATTGGTGCTGTCTATCCTTCGTAATTCGCCTGGAAGTGGGTTTGCAGCCAGGCATCAATGTCGGCTAAAACCTGCTCTGGAATTTCCCAAGGGAACAGATGGGCGGTTTTGGGATAAGCCTTCAGCGTGTTGTGGGCAAGCTGCTGGGCAGTTTCTTGGCTGGCGGCAGCGGTGATATGGCGATCGCACGCTCCACACAAAACCAAACTCGGCACCGTAATTTGTGGTAGGTGTGGCAGACGGTTATAGCCCAGACGCAGCGCCTGATTCAGGGCTTGCTGAGCCGGACGCGACGTTTGCAGAAACGCTGGAAAGGCTTCGTCGGCCAGCCGCTGATAGGCGTGGAACGTGTGTCGCTGAATCAGATAGCGATAGAGCGATTGCCGGCCAAAGGTATTGATGTTCCATTGCCAACCGGGGGCAGCCTTGTTGAGTAAAGAGGCGATCACAGTCAACACATTATCTTGCCAGGTAATGGGGGGATGATTGCCGATTGGGCGGGCCGCGGTGGCCAGCAGCAGCAGTCCCGTGACGCGGTGGGGCTGTCGCAAAGCCAACTCCATGGCCAAAATGCCGCCCAAAGACCACCCCAATACGATGCAGTGCCCGATACCGAAGCAATCCAACAGCTCAATCAGATCCTCCAAATGGTCAGCCATGGCAAAGGCAGTTGCGGTGCGGCTATCGCCATAGCCTCGCAGGTCTGGCGCGATCGTGGTGAACCGCTGCGACAAGTGCTCGGTAAAAACGTTCATGCAGCGACCGCTGCCGGGATGCCCGTGCAGGCATAAAATCGGATATCCTGCGCCCTGCTTTTCAACCTGTAGCTGCATCGTAATCGCCTGCTGCTCCCTCTAAAAGTCACGATTTGAGACCAGCCGATTAAATGGGAAAACCGTGACAGCTTTCGAACGACTGTCACGGTTTTCCGCTGGCTCCGCAAGCTGCGCCTATGGACAACCGCAGCGGCGGCTCATTTGTACGCTGGTGCTCTAGGACTGCTTTTCAAAATCCAGAGAGGCGGAATTGATGCAGTAGCGCTGGCCAGTAGGCGCTGGGCCGTCCGCAAAGACATGACCCAAATGGGCATCACAGATGGCACACAACACCTCAGTACGCACCATAAAAAAACTGCGATCAGTCTTGGTCGCAATGTTTTCTTGCTTAGCAGGCGCCCAAAAGCTAGGCCAGCCAGTACCCGAATCGAACTTCTCATCAGAGCGGAAAAGCTCTGAACCGCAGCAAATGCAATTGTAAGTGCCGGGCTCTTTATTGTCGTGGTAGGCTCCAGTAAACGCCCGCTCGGTCCCCTTTTCACGGGTAACGTGATATTGCTCCGGCGTTAGCTGCTCTTTCCAATCCTGCTTTGACTTTTCAAGTTTTTCAACCATGATGATGTTTGTAAATTTCTAAAGTATCGGTGGCCAAATCAGCCAGTTGAGCCAATAGTGCTCTGGAATACGGTTTTATCGTAACGTAATCGGCCTACTCATTCAGCGGTGCGTAGATCGGTTGTCCGGCCCGGGGATTGCTGAATGTTTGAGGCTGGTGTCTAACCGTATTTTCTGGCCCGCATTTCAGCTGAGCACAAGGCTTTAGCCCCTTTTTCCCACTTCGCTAGCTTTAGCAACGCTTGATCAAAGTCCGCCAATTAGCACCCAAATTCCGGCGATCGCGACCAGCACCCCCAACGCCGCCCGCAGGGTAACGCGATCGCCCAGGCAGACGGCGATTGGCAAGACAAACAGTGGGCTGGTGGCCAGCAGCGCCTGGGCAATGCCTGCCGGAGTAAATTTGAAGGCGATTTGCTGTAGCCAGATGCCGAGATAAGTGCCCAGCAGCGCTGCTAGTGCGAGCATGGGTAAAAGCCGGAGCGATCGTAGCGGCCGCAACTGCTGGCCAACTTGCCCCCGACTGCCCACCAACACAACCAGGACCAATCCCCCCGCCGCAATCCGCAATAGCCCGCTCCACAGAGGATCAACGCCGGCATTGGCAAGTGCCCCGCGCGACATTACGGCGCCACTTGCCTGGCCCAATTGGGCCAGCAAGCCCCAGATAACGCCTGTTCTAATGTTGCCAGCGCTCTGTTCAGCAGCCGGTACTCGTTCGGAAATCACCCAAGCCACGCCGCCGACCGTCAGCAAAATGCCGCCCCACGCGATCGCGCTCAGCTGCTCTTGCAAAAAGACTAGGGCAATCAGGGCTGTCAGCGGCGGGGCTAACGACTCCATCAGCAGCGCTCGCCGTGCCCCCAACTGGTTAATGGACTTGAAATACGCAGTGTCGCCTAACCCAATCCCTACGGCACCACTCAGCAGCAGCCAGAAAACTGCATTGGAAGGCAGTTGGGGCACTAAATTTTGCCGGACTGCTAGCGTAATCGCGATCAGGGCGATCGCAATGCCTCCTTTCGCCAGATTCAATACCAAGGGGCTAAGAGACTTGCCCAAACGCCCAAAGATGACCGTCGATAACGCCCATAAAAATGCCGCCGTCAACGCGGCGACCTCTCCTCCCAGCATAGAAAAGCTGCCTTCTCACCTTGCTGCCGTCATCTTGACACACTCTGGATGCAGAGTTCAGAGTTCAGAATAGGGTCAATGGCTAGGCGATTTCATCTCAACGCAGATGATTCAGCTCCAGAAGTTATAGCCGTCGCCAGTTCCGTTAGGACAAGACGGCGAGCCATCTGGCTGGGGGCTAGGCATCCGAATATTACTGATTGCATAAGCCTAGATGGCTAAAGCTATATCTGTAGAGCGATTGCTTTACATTGCACAACAAAACAGGTCAGATGCGAGCCCCTAACCTGCCTTAACAATTGCGGGCGTTTGCAAGGAATTTAGTCGGCAGCAACCCGAATGTTGACGGTGGAAGTGACTTCGGCATGAAGCTTGACGGTCACCTTGTATTCGCCCAATTTGTTAATGTCGGGGACGGAGATATCGCGGCGATCCACCTCACGCTGAGTGGCGGCTTGAATCGCTTCGGCCACATCTATGGAAGTCACGGTGCCAAAAATCGCCTCATCTTCACCTACTGGCTTTTTGATTACGAACATGCCGATCGTCTCTAGCGCGGTCTTCATCGACTCAGCATCTTGTCTGATTTGCTCCAAGCGCTGGCGAATCTCTTCACGCCGCCGCTCGACCTGCTTCAGCACGCCAGGGGTGGTGCGCACTGCCAATCCACGGGGAAACAGGTAGTTGCGAGCATAGCCTGGGGCGACCTCGACAAGGTCACCGGCAATGCCTAGTTTTCGAATATCTTCTTGTAAAACGACTTGAACTCGCTTAGCCATAGTTTTCCTTCAAACGCCCGGTCTAATACTTTACCCAATGGCTGCCCTAAGTGGCAAATAATCTTTGTCGCTGCGATCGCGGTGGCAAAATAGCAGTATTGAGCAAACGATGGCCCATGCAAAAACTGTTTCTGGTGATAATTCCCGCCGGGTGGATTGTGGCGATCGCCATTCTCTCTGTGCAAAACGCCACCCCAGTGACGGTCCAGTTTTTGGGGCTGCAGTCGGTTGCGCTGCCGTTTGGTGTGGTGCTGAGCTTTGGCGTCGCTGGAGGGCTAGTGGCCACAGCGGGTTTGCTGCTTTTGGGCAACCGCCGCCGCTGGCAACGATAGTGTCGTTGTTGCCAGATGGAAAAAGTTGAACGGGGAGACCTTGGCGGCTGAATAGCTAGTTAGCAATGTCCCACCAGCCAAAGCTGGGGCCGATAAACCTTACCGTGACCCACAGCCCCACCATGGAAAAAATGCCAATCCAGGCTCCCTGGGTCGTCCAGCGGATGAACTTTTCACTCTGCTCTTTGGTGATGGGCACCCAGGGCAAAATCTTTTCAGATTTGCCGTAGTCATCTCCCAGTTTTTCCTTGCGGCGCTTAGCTTCTCCCATGACAGACCTATAAAGGGGTATCAACAACAAGACTTACACATTAGCCCTCGGAATCTTCCAATTCTGGGAAGTGTGAATCCGCTGGCGGGCAAATCTGTGGCCTGAGCCAACGCGGATTTAACTTTATAAGCCTCATACAAAGGCGATTGCACTAGCCAGTTCACTCTCGCGTTTACAGCATCATATCGCGTTCTAAAAGCGCTGTTGTCGGTGAGGCAGATTGGCTGGCTCGGCCAACCAGAGATCTCGTCGTCGATGATAGCGAATAGCCGGATCTAAAGCCTGGAGGATTTGGCGACCGTAGCTGCGGTGGTTGACCCGATTATCGAGAATCGCGACGGTTCCCTGGTTAGCACGAACGGGGGCGATGGCCCGCTGCAGTTCCATCAAGGCCGTGGGCAGTAGGTAAAGGCGAAACCAATCTTGGTGCAATCGCTTATAGTACGCGACGCGACCAGCCACCAACGGATTTTCTAAAGAGGGGAGGGGCAAGGTGGCCAGCACGAGTAAGCTAGGGCGCGACAGTTGCGTTTGGTGAGTTTGCCAAAATCGCCAGCCCGTGACCAGGACGCCATGCTCGGACAGCTGCGTCGTTTCAACCTGGACGCGAGAACCGAATTGCGAGGCTAAAGCCGCTGCTACCTGCTGTTTCAGCGGCGTATCGTCCACCAGCACTACGGTAAAGCCGCCGCGGCTGGTACCGGCTACGACCAAGTATGCTAGTTCTTCCTGCAGGACGGGCTGAAATTCAGCGGTGTTGGGCAAGGGAATGCGATCGGGCAGATAGAGCTGAATTTCTTCAGTGTGGCGATCAGGATTGAACTTGAGACAGGTCATATCACCCAAGCCCAATCGCTGGCGAAATTCCGTCGCCTCGGTAGTGGTGTCGAGGGCTCCGCCCATCAGTACTAAGGGCTGTTGCTCCCACTGAGCAGTCATCAATGGCGCCACGTCAATAGGTGCGCAGTTCAGCGTCCAGCGTCCGGTGTCGCGGTTGAGGCGCGCCCAACTCAGTGATTCGGCGCGGTCAAACTGCGCCCAAAATTGCGTCCATTGGCGCGGCATGCTGGTTGACGCAGCGTCTTCTGCCAGCAAAATCTGTCGCAGCGCCACCAGCACTTGCCGTTCGGGCTCGTCAATCAAGTGGCAGTGATAAGGATTAGCCGGATGCTGAAACACTTGATGAGTAAGGCTGACTCGCATATCGCGAATCAAGTTTTGTTGTTGGGGAAAGGCTTGCATCAGCGCTTGCCAGGCATCGCCGTCTAGGGCCACGGTCAGCACATCGCGGATCCAGTGCTCCAAATCATCGGCCCCGTCAATAAAGACGGGTACTCCGGCAGGGAAGCGATCGCGGCCTTGTAGGCGATCACCCAACCAAGCCTCCGGGCTGGTCAAAAATAGGCCCTGAAACTGCTCATGGGGCCACTCGTCACCCCACTGCACTGGTTTCTGGCTGGGCATCCACTCTTGCAGGCGTGGAATATTTCCTAGCAGTACCGACTGCCGAATGGCATCAGGCAGGACCAAAATGGCTGATCCTGGCCACAGCAGCAGAGACGTCAGGTAGCTTAGCCGATAGTGCCCCTGATAAAGCGCTGCGGCGCCTACCTGCATCAGGGAACTGCGCCCCAGTCGCAAGGCGCGAGCCGCCAGCCGGGCCATCGTCAGATGATGTGGCCAGTCGATATTGCCATGATGTCGCAGAAATGCCCGCAACTGTTCATGCACCTGTGCTTCCAGCACGTACTCGCTCCTTATTGGGTAATGCCCTTCATTGTGACATAGCCGTTCCAGGGTTCCCAGAAATTGGTGGAAGAGTGCGGGGTGATGAGAGTGAAGGGACATGGCATTTTGTGCACAATGCGACTTTGCTGGTCCAGGCGTCTACAGCCAAAATGTCGCGCTCGTGCGGGATAGAGCGGTAACCTTGGAGCGCCAGGCCCCTGTGCGTATAGGCTATCCATTCGGCAAAACTCTAGCAAAGCTTCAGTTAGCAGGGCCTTTAGCTGTCATTTGCAGCGGCTTGCTAAGACAAATTGCGGGCTTGTTAATGTCGTCTTACTGGGGGCAAAGCGAAATTGCGCCCAGACCCCCGGCTTCGCGCGTCCTACAGCCTAAGACCAGGACGAATCTGCCGTCCTAGACCTCGCAGAAGAAGGGATCTGTGAGTCGTGCTCAAGCTCCTGGCATCGGTCGAGTCGGGTAGCGACACATTTTTGCTCCTACCATTTAATCGTGAAATCCCTGACATAAATACAACAGAGCGACTTTTGTGTAAAGGATAAGTACTTACAGGTGGGGGCTGTCGACGGCTACAGCACCTGACCAGAGGCAGAACGTTTGATGTACTGCCCCATGCCCGCACGGCCCCGCCATTTGTTGCCGTCTACGATCAGTTCGCCCCGCAAGAAGACGCGCTTGACTCGGCCCTGCACTTCGCGCCCTTCAAACAAGGAATAGTCCACATTGGAATGGTGAGTTTTGGCGCTTAGGATATGGCGTTCGTGGGGATCAAAGAGGACCAGATCGGCGTCGCTGCCTACAGCGATCGCTCCTTTTTGCGGAAACAGGCCAAACATTTTGGCAGGGGCCGTGGAAGTTAACTGCACAAAGCGATTGAGGGTGATGCGTCCGGCATTGACGCCGCCGTCGTAAAGTAGCGGCAGGCGAAATTCGACCCCAGGAGCCCCATTGGGTATTTTCGAGAAATCATCCTGGCCGTACGGTTTGGACTGCAAAAGGCCAAACAGGTTTTCGTTAAAGCAGAAGGGGCCGTGATCGGTGGCGACAATTTGCCGGTCGTCGAACCTAAGGAGTCGTCCGTAGATAAGTTACCGATTTTGGACAGGGCAAGACCGTAAACTTAGGCGCATAAGTCATGAACAGTCCGGTATTTTAATTCCGAACAGATCCTTAATGAGTACTTTGCCCATCGGGATGCCCCTTACTGGAGAAACCGTCGGGGAAACTTACGCCTGCTGTTGAGCTTTGTAGGCCGCCCAGCCACCAATGTCGGAAATATCAGGCCAGCCGTGCTCTTCGATCAATTCTTTGGGATAGAGCATAGCGATCGCTGTTCCCCCATCCTGCAGCGTCACCTCCGCAGGATAC
>JBCCNE010000062.1:0-14286 GCA_039026015.1 Cyanobacteria bacterium P01_C01_bin.70
CGGCCTGGTAAGCACGGTCTTCGATTGGGACTACGACACTTTCCACAGCCGCGAAGAGCGCACTGGCTTTGTCTTCTATGATTCGGATAACTATGCGCTCGAATCAGCCATGAACCGAGCGTTTGATCTTTACTACGACGAGCCTGACTTTTTCCAACAGTTGGCTCTGCAGGGCATGCAGTACGACTTTTCTTGGAAAAAGTCAGGTCAGGAATACATTGAGCTGTACGACTATATCCGTCATAAGTAATCGAGTTGTTCAGAATCGCTTTCGCAAGATTGGCAATTGGGCGGTCAGAGCCCAGACGAGAATGGCGTTGGTGAGTCTCAGGCTGCCCGTATTAGCACATTGATAACGCCATTGGCCGAGGGGATTGCAGAGGCAGCCCAACTTTCGGCTCATAGGGCTTGGCTGTTCTCCCCGCTCAACGGCGGCAACGGCTATCGTAGCAGCAGCTATGGTTCCGATGACTCTGGTGTGGCTCAGGGTAACTGGGGTTTTGGCCGTCGCTGAAGACAGTAGGTTAGCCACAGGCAAAACAAGACGGTACCTGTGGCATATTTCACTGAGTTAGGAATTAATGGACTCGGCGAGTAGAAGCCTTCAATCACACCGGCGATGATCAGCATGGGCACAATGCCGTAGACGAGTTCGGCGGCTTGACGGCCATAAACCTGTAGCGCATCCATGCGGCGGTATTTGCCTGGCAGTAAGATGGCTCTTGCCAGAAGTAAACCTGCCCCACCGGCCAAAAAAATCGCCGGTATTTCCAAAGCCCCATGAGGAAATACAAAAGCCCAGAGATCATAGGCTAAATCAGTTTGAGCCACGAGAGTCGCGATCGCGCCGATCATCAAACCGTTGAAAATTAAGATAAACACGGTGAATGCGCCGGGCGGTGTAATGATGGGCACCTGTGGTAAAAAGAAGGCGACGCCGCCAAAGATGGCCTTAAAGCAAACGCCAATATTGTTAACCATGATGGCGCTAGATGCGACAGGTTCTTGTCCTAAGATTGAAACTGTCCACAGTTCTTCGCTCTCCTGCACTTCCGCAACGAAACCAGGACTCAGTACTAGAGACATAAAGGAGGGATCTTGCCAGGCGTACCACCAGGCAATAAAACCACTAGTGATAAATAGGGCGGCCGCGATCGCCACGTATTCCCAACTGCGGCGCACTGCAGCTGGAAATCCATACTGGTAAAAGTCGATGACGGCCTTCCAGTCTTGTCGTCTGGAACCTTGATAAATTTGGTTGTAGCTACGAGAGGTTAGCGCTTGTAAGTCTCGAATTAGGGCTTCTCCAATAGCATGGGTGCGAGCTCTGGCTAAATCAGCCGACACCGACCGATATAAGCTTGCGAGAGTCTTAATTTCGTCAGTTTTCAGAGAGTCTAACCCCTGTTTTTCAGCTCGATTGAGGAGCTCATCTAATCGGCGCCAACTGACTTCTCTTCTCGCTATCCAACGTTGAACGTTCATGACAATTAGGCTGTCTCAAATGATTGCGTATCTAAGATTTGGGCACGTTAATCAAATCAGGCTTACGCAAATGTTATAGCCTCTCGCTAACCTAAGCGTCAGCAGCGAACCTGGCGGCAAGTTCCATTCGTACCGGCGGCAATCATTTTGTCTTTCATTGTTGAGGCCCTTAATGACTTCTGAATCATCACGCGCAATGCGTCCATTAAATGTTGGCGATGCTGTCAGTGCGGCTATCAGCTTATTTCGGACAAATTTTGGCACCTTCCTTGGCCTCAATCTAAAAGCGGTCCTATGGTTTTTCGTGCCGGTTTATGGCTGGGCGCGATGCATCATGATTCAGGCTCAAATTGGGCGACTGGGATTTCAAGAGCTGATGCGTACTCCAGAGACGGTAGCTCAGTCTTTGCGAGCAGTAGAGCCCCGGCTTTGGCCATTTTTAGGCATTGCGCTGCTGGTTTGGCTGATTCAGGTAGCAGTGAGTTATGCCGTTTCCTTTGCTATGAGCTTTTTGATGATTCCGGTTTCCATTATCGGTGGCACAGGAGAAGCGGCGGCAGCGCTTTCCGCCCTGTTGATGGTGGGGATTCAGCTAGTCATTTTGGCAGCGCAGATGTGGATGCAAGCCCGTCTCCTTTTATGGGACATGATTTTAGCAATGGAGCCTGATACGGAATCAACTACAGCCATTACTCGCAGTTGGGAATTGACCAAGGGATCTGGGGCACGGATTTTATTTGTCTTGCTGGTTGCTTACTTAGTCATGCTGCCACTGTACGGATTGATGTTGGCAGTTCCGATCATTATTGCTATTCCGTTTTTTAGTAGCGGTCTGATTGAGGGGGATGGCAGTGGTGTTGCGGCCTTAGGACTATTATTTGCCTTTTTCGTATTCCTGGTCCTAGCTTTTGTGGTCGGAGTATTGACCTCGCCATTTTTTCAAACGATTAAATCGGTGCTGTATTACGACCTACGGAGTCGTCGTGAAGGACTCGACATTCAGTTTCGCGATCGCTCTGGCGACCAAAGCTAATTATGCTGCTCTCGCCATTCAGGATAAGATGGCTGCCCGTCTTTAACGACGCGGCATTCAGGAACGTTTGAGCCTGTCTGCTGATTTCGTTTAACACCGCGACTCCGCTCAGCCAGGGCCCTAGAGTGCATTTTGTTGCTGAATGATGCAGTTGCGATCGTTATTCATCATTTGGCTCAATGCCCAGTGCTCGTAGCTTAGCGGCCAACTTTTCCGCACGCTGTCGCTCTTCCTCGGCGCGTTGGCTTGCCTGCGCTGCCTGCTCGCTACTCCACAGCAGCATATTGTTTTCAGCGTCCCACCAGCGCAGCCAGTGCGTGGTTGTTCCCAGTCGAGTACCCTGCCAGGTGCCAATAAACAGCTGCATCGCCGGAATCCAGATGCGGCCCTCCTGATTCGCTGCAGCAGGTTGATATACATCGCTTTCTAAATGAAAGACATGCAGAGTGACCGAAGCCGAATCAAACAAAATATAGGTTGGCACCTGCAAAATATTTTGATAAAAAAACATCTTGCCGTACGGGAATACAGGGCGCAACGAATATTCGCCCGTCTCTGTCTCTGATAAAAATTCCATCACGACGGCTACCGGCGTGCCTTCGGCATGAGGCGTATAGCTACGACGAATCACCCCTTCGGATACTGGATTAGCTTGGGGAACGTAGAGCCAATCTGGTGCTTTGACCACAGTCTTACCAGCCACCGTTGCCACTAACCCAAAGTTAGAGGCAATCAACATATGAGGCTGAATCCATCCAGCCTCACCTAAAGCATCGGTTAAGGCGGCGGCTAGCAAGGGCTGCTGAAGATTTTCCACGGGGTCATCCGGCAGGACATAGTCATCGGGAAGCGAGTCCCAGGTGACGATAAGAGTCTGATGGGGGAAGGAGGGGACTTTTGGAAGTTGCGCGACCATGCTGCCCTTTATTCAATTCAGCACATTTGTATTGTAGCTTTTGCCTATAACCTTAATGCCAGCAGCTGGCCTCGCCGATATGGAGGCAAGTCGCGCATACGACTCCAGGCCCGTCCGAATCATTAGGTCTAGAACGGTAATTCACATTTCCTTGAAGTTTGAGGCAGTTTTTTCAAGCTTCTATGAAATGCATTAAAAAAAATAGGGATTTATCCCATTAAAAACTATATTTTTAGCGGATACGGGTGTGAAGCTGCCGCGTACCTTCTTGAAGGTTACGTTCACCATCGTATAAGGCGTTTTAGCTCCAGTCGCGTCGCTGCCAATATTCTGCGGCGCCCTTTGCAAACTGACTAAGCCAGTTGAAACTATTTTCTGCAAGGTTGAGCTAGACGCCATTCATAAGCTCCACCCATGATGCTGCGTCTACAAACTCGTCACTATCACTTTATCTACACCTTTGCCTCTGGCCGTAGGTTGGTAGGTACTGTTCAAGGCGATAACTATACCAACCAGCCCAAAGCTATTTTTAATCTGCGATCGCTCAGGGCGATTTATCTTGACCCGGCCAGGGAGTCAATATTGGAATTTGATGATGGATTCGGGCAGTTTAAGCTCTGCTGTGCTGAAACGATTGTGTCAGGTTCTCACTCGCTAAGTGGCTCCTTCTTCAGCATTAGCTATCGCAATAATGAAGCCTGTATTTACGACGCCGTCACTGAACAGTGGATTACCGGTCACTGGCAACCTGAGCACTGGTATCTTGAAGAACTCCTAGAAACACCATCGTCGCCTCAACCGCAGCCCCGGTTGCCTCAAGCGCGCGAGCCAGTTTGTTGGCTTAATCAGGCGATTGCCTAGCGATCCCCCAATCAGTAATGCTTGTTAGCAGGTTCAAACGATCTGCCACAGGATGGATGTGAATGACGTTTGGAAACGATGCCCTCAGGCGGCAGCCAATCCTCCTGCCGCTTCACAACGATTCCTACCCCAAGTGGTCTTACAGTTGCCCTTGCCATTCCAAAATTCTGTCGGCAGAGTTTCGGCCTAGCGATCGTACAATGCGCAATTCCATCTGAACTTGGGTGCCCGGGCGAAAGTAGCGATTGCTAATCGGCAACTGACCCAGATTGAGCACAAAGCGATTTTGCTCTTGCGTAACGATGTCTGAAGGTATCGGTCCAGAAAACTGCTCTTCGTAGCGCACGCGGCGATTGTCTCGAGGGTCATCATCGGTCGTGCGATAGGTTAACTCGAACTGAGTGTTAACGTAGGCTGACTCGCGACCCAAATCAACTACGGTGACCGCAAAGTCAGTGCCCTGACCGGTCTGAATTCCCCAAGCTAGATTAAGCACATCATCGGCTCGGGAAACTTGCTCAATGGTGACAGTTGTCAGCGTATCAGTGCGGCTAATGCTGCTCTCAACCCAAAAAACATCGGGAAAATCAAGCTGCACTTCCCCAGTTTCCAGCAGGGTGACGCTGGGAGAAATGCTAATAAACGGGGTGAGCGATCGCGGTGCCTGCCAGTCTAGCTGTACGCGGGCTTCTAGCCGGCCAATGTACTGCTGATAGGTGTCATTCACCACTGATCCCACGGCCAGCAAGGCTCCCACTCCCGAGCGCGCCTCCCACACATGCCGCGATAAGCCAACTGGCTGCTGCAAGAATAACTCCAGCGGCTGATTGTAATGGGGCTGTTCGCCTAATAGCGGCTCAGCGCGGTTAATTAGCCAAACCTGACCAATTTCTCCGGAAGTCCCCTGACGACCATCGCGACCATAGTGTCCCACATCGCCATCGCGACAGCTGTAGCGCTCTTCTTCACAGTTACCGTCACGGCAGACTTCCACGCGCCAACTGCGATCGTCGCAGCGACATCCCGCCGCGCCCACTCCCCCGCGACCACCTCGACCGCCACGGCCGCCACCCGCATCTACGAAAACCTGACGAAGTTGGGACAAGTCGGTGTAATAGAGGGTGACCTCGCCGCCTTGTCCGCCCGTACCGCCAGCACCACCAGCGCCACCAGCGCCACCGTCTGGAGCTTGCAGGTGGTAGCGCACATCATAGGGCTGAGCCGGACAAACGGGACGTTCGCCTCGCGCTCCCGCTTCTCCATCCTGCCCAGCCTCGCCCGCTGCATTGATCTGGATGGGTGAACCCTCGGCCCGCCCGCTTTGGGATCGCCCAGGGCGACCATCGTAGCCATCCCGGCCGCTGCGACCGGGGCGACCGTCTTCTCCATAGGTATAAATCTGATCGGCTAGAGCTAAGAGGGTTGGCGCCAGGGGGACAGAGATAGCTGTGACTGTAAGTAAAGCCGCAATCACCGCGGTCAGTTTGCTATGCCGGAGTTGCTTCATGCTTTGGAGGGAGAGAAATCAAGAATAAAAAGAGATAACTTCAACCCTCTACAGTAGCTAACCTACACGTCCCTGAATGGTGATAGAAAAATTTGTGCCAAATGTAACTCTCAGTAGGCCGCTGACCAAGATTGTTTCTGAACCCACTATCCGACAGGCGGGGCGTGTTAGGCAGTCTATCACCCCTATGCAGTTGATATGATGAAGGACTGGGCTTCGCGAACGTTAAACGAAGCTCAGTCCAGAGGCGGATTAATTAATTGGCTAAGGCAAGGCTAGTGAAATCCAGACTGTGCCTAGTAGTAAGTGCCAACTTTGCGGCGGTGAACGGCGGTAACGCCATGGGGATTAGACACTTTGCCGTCTTCCACAGTGCAATAAATAACCCAATGGTCACTAACCTCCATCCGGCTAGTGACTTTACATTCCAGATAGGCGAGAGCATCTCCCAAGATAGGAGACCCATTCTGGGCCGGGCGAGTGCGAATACCGGCAAAGCGATCGCCTCCGGGCGGAAACCGCTTTAAAAAGTGCTTCATCAATGTCGAGGAGTTCCCTTCTTCGAGGACGTTGAGCACAAAGGTGTCGTCAATTTGCATTAGCGACTCAATCGCTCGATCTTTGGCCACCGCTACAGTGAATCCCAGCGGCTGGAAGCTGGCCTGCGCCACCCAAGAAGCCAACATGGCGCTGGAAAGGTCACCTTTTTGCGCCGTGATAATGTACAAACCGCCGCTAATGCGCCCCAGAGCCTTTTCCATATCGGCGTTGAGGGACTGCAGCTTTCTCAGTTTTTTCGCCTGTCCTAAGAGTTGACCGAGGTCAGTGCCGGCTTCTTCACACAGCTGATAAGTGACTTCGTCAGGAGTATTTTTGATGCGAATAGACTCAAACCCGCGGCGCAGCTCCAAATCTCGGAAACGATTGAACAAAGGATCAATAGGTTCATCGTCGCCGCCGTAAGACTCAAATAAGCCCACAAACTGCTTGTGGTCTACGGCCGCCAAAATTGTGCCAATTGCTGCTTGAGCAAGCTTAGCGCCGGCTGCCGGGGGCATCCCCACCGCAATTCCACTGGCCCGACCCACCAATTCATTTACCTCTTGGGGATCAGCAGAGCGCAAGTCCATCATTTCCACCGCTACATCAGTCTTAGTAATGCCACGGGCGATCGCCTGTGAGATGCGATCGCTATAGCCGTAGTCCGACATGTAGAACATGGCGACCATCGTTTCGGCGGCGCTTTTCTCTTGGCTCCAGCGGCGATAGCGCCCGGTCAATTCGTTTAGATGGTGGCGGAGAAGCGGCCCGTGTCCCGTCGCGATGGTTGTAATGTCGGGCAACTTATCCATCCGCTTTAGGGCAGAAAGCACCGAGCGCGCATTAGGCGCCATCAGGCATTCATAATAGAACCGAAAGTCGGGTGAAATGGCCTCTAAGTCTTCGTCGTAAACGGCCGCGCTACAGTAATGCAGGCCAAAAGCATCACAGGTAAAGAGCATTTGGCTCTTGTGGTCATAAGTAAAGATGGTGTCGGGCCAGTGTAGATTGGGCGCATTCACAAATTCCAGCACGTGGCCGTTGCCTAAGTCGAGCTGCTCGCCGCTCTTGATGGGCTTCTTTTCAAAAGGCCGATGAACCAAATCTTTCAAAAAGGTCAGAGCCACTTTGGCCCCAACTACCGTTGCATTGGGCGCCAGCTCTAAGACGTCGGGCACGAGACCGCTGTGGTCAGGTTCTGTATGGCTGACGACAATGTAGTCGATTTCGGCGGGATCAATTTGCTCTTTGAGAGTGGCGAGATACAGGTCGCGAAACTTTTCGTGGGAAGTGTCTACGAGGGCGGTCTTTTCGCCTCGAATTAAGTAGGAGTTGTAGGTGGTGCCGTTTTGTAGGCCAAACTCAATGTCGAAGCGATCACGATCCCAGTCCAGCGAGCGAATGATTGTAGTGTCAGGGGCTACTTCCCCTTGCGCTTGCATGGTGAGACGCTTTTGAACTTGGGGGACGGCTGCGACCATCAGGTCCTCCTCAGTCTGTAAAGACTTTAACAACTGCAATGTTTCTTAATTATCTATTGTGCCGCATTCTGTGGAATCTGGCAGTTAGAATCTTTTATCAGTTTTCTTGGTTTTGCTAAAGTGTCTCATGCAAACTGGGCAGTTCCCTATTGAACTCACCGCCGACGGCACTGCAACATTCTTTTCCGACACCTTTGGAGAAGGGTTTCATAGTCGCAGTGGGGCCTATGGAGAGGCCCGTAACATTTATGTACAGGCGACGAATTTGGTGGGTCGGGCCCAGTCTCAAGGCTCCCTTGCGATCTTGGATGTCTGTTATGGGCTGGGATATAACACTGCGGCAGCGCTGGAAGGGATCTGGGCAGTACAGCCAGAGATGCCGATTCGCTTGGTGGGGCTAGAGCTGGATGAATTGGTGCCGCGAGCAGCGATCGCTCAAGGCCTCCTTAAGGACTGGCCGCTACCCGTGCAGGCGGCCCTCGCCAAACTAGCGGCCACCCATCAGAGCCGCCGCCATTTGACCGGCGACTTACTTATCGGCGATGCCCGTCAGCAAATCCAACCGCTAGTGCAATCTGGCTTTCAGGCCGACATCATTTTTCTCGACCCCTTTTCGCCACCCCGCTGCCCGCAACTGTGGACGGTAGAATTTCTCAGCTTAGTCGCCCAATGCCTACATCCCCAGGGCCTCCTCGTGACCTATTCTGCCGCTGCGGCTGTCCGCGCCGCGCTTAGACTAGCAGGACTTTATATCGGTTCCCTGGCGGCCTCCGGCCGCCGCTGGCCCAGTACTCTTGCCAGTCTTACCGATGCTAGTCTGCCGTCCCTTTCGCCGCAAGAACTGGAGCACCTGTCCACCCGCGCTGCTGTGCCCTACCGTGATCTCACGCTGCAGGATTCGGCCGCCACCATTCAGCAGCGCCGCGCTCAAGAGCAGGCAGCGTCGTCGCTGCTGCCCACAGGGAAATGGCGACGACGCTGGTTAGCACCGTGATCATAGTCAAGCGGTTTTGTTGTAACAGGGTGAAGGGCGTGAAAGCTTTGTCAGCCAACGGTCTAAAATCGACAATCGCCGCTCCTAAATCGGTGTCAAAGGTAGCCGTGCTCGGCTAAAAAGTCGAGGGCAATGTCTGATTCTGAGTGGGCCGCTGTCGGTGCCAAATTGAGAAATTTTTCAGCATACTTGCCCAAGACATCGCCTTCCAAATTCACTGCTTGATGGGGCTGCAAATACTGCAGATTCGTTTCCTGATACGTCACGGGAATGACCGCCACCGTGAACCAGTCGCCACTGGTGCTGCAGTCGGCCACAGTGAGGCTAATGCCGTTTACTGCGATGCTGCCCTTGGGCACAATGTAACGAGCCACTCGTGTTAAGGGCACGGTAAACCGCAGCTCCCAAGAGGTTTCAGTGGAAGTGGCCGACTCTAACTGCCCCAGACCATCAACATGGCCAGTCACAAAATGTCCACCAATTTTGCTGCCTACCCGCAGCGAGCCTTCTAAGTTGACCGTGGCGCCATCGCCCAAATTGCCCAAAGTCGATTTAATCAGGGTTTCTGGTGATGCGGTAGCAATAAAGCCGTGGGATAAAGCCGTTTCGACGGTAAGACAGACGCCATCTACCGCGATGCTGTCGCCCAGTTCCAGGTCGCTCAGCAGGCGATCGCTGCCCGCTCCCTGGCATTCGATCTTGAGATGGTGGGAATCGAGTCTTGTTAAGTTTCCTAGCGTTTGTATTAAGCCTGTAAACACAACGTTTTTATCCGAAATATTCACGATCTCTCGCCCCATACCGCCAGATATGAAGGCATACTTAAAGACGATACTGATTTTTGTCTCTGCTCACATCAGATATTTGATTGTTTTAACCACCGAATGAGCGCAGATTAAGCTGCTGTTGAACCTTTTTGTCTGCGATCCAGTCGTGAATTGAAAGACCTATCTGATAAAGTCAACCCCCGGCGCTTAAAATCACTCTAATTGTGGAGTTTTCCTACCCTTTTTCCCGTCCAGCCAGCTGTAGAGGCCAAGCAAATGATTGAGATGAAAGTCGCTGGTATTGCACTTGACGCGATTTCTCGCAATCCCGTGGTGCTCCTGCGAGATACAGAGGATCGCCGCGCCTTGCCAATTTATATCGGACAAGATCAAGCCAAATCCATCATCAGTGCCCTCGAAAATCAGCAGGCTCCTCGTCCTCTAACCCACGATCTCTTCGTTAATCTGATTGACGATTGGGATATGACTTTAGAGCGGATTGTGATTCACGCGCTCAGGGATAATACGTTTTTTGCGCTGCTGACGCTTAGCACTGGAGATGTGCGCAAGGAATTGGACGCTCGACCCAGCGATGCGATTGCGATTGCACTGCGGATGGATGCCCCAATTTGGGTGATGGAAGAGGTTATCGCCGATGCGTCAATTCCGGTTGACCGAGCCGCCGATGAAGCAGAGAAACAAGCTTTTCGAGAATTTATCTCTAATTTGAGTCCTTCCGACTTTATTCAGCAGGGCGGTATCAGTAACGACACCTTTGAGCAGTAAGGTGCGGGTGTCTGCCGACTTGCTGAACCTGGCCCATGCAATATCGTCGCTTTGGTAAAACCGAGCTACAGCTTTCCGTCTTTTCACTAGGGACGATGCGATCGCTAGCTTCGGCAGACGCCTTTCAAGCCACGCTGGGGGCCGCGATGGACTGGGGCATCAACCATATTGAGACGGCGCGCGGCTACGGCCAAAGTGAGATCCTGCTTGGTCGAGTGCTCAGAAAGTTGAGTTTAAGCACTCGCTCACAGCTCATCATCACCACCAAAATTCCGCCGACTGCCGACGCCGCAACCATGACGGCTCATATCGATGAGTCGTTACGGCGGCTGCAGATAGACGCGATTGACTGCCTGGCCGTTCACGGCCTCAACACCCTGCAACATCTCGCTTGGGTGCAAAAGCCGGCTGGCTGCATGGCGGCTATCAAAGCGGCTCAACGAGCCGGCAAAGTGCGCCATGTGGGATTTTCTACCCACGGCAGTTTGGACTTAATTCAAGCCGCCATCAAAACCCAGCAGTTTTCCTTTGTGAATTTGCATTACTACGCTTTTTTTTCCCGTCATGTTCCTGCCGTTGAGCTGGCCCGTGAGTATGACTTGGGAACGTTCATCATTTCACCGGCGGATAAAGGCGGGCTGCTCTATACTCCGCCCGGAAAACTGCGTCAGTTATGTGCCCCCTTTGAACCGCTGCATCTGACCTATCGTTGGTTGCTGAGTCAGCCCGCCGTGACCACCCTGAGCATCGGCCCCGCCACCCCTGAGGAAGTCGCTTGGCCCCTAGCCGTCTGCGATCGCATAGATCCTCTTACCGTTGCTGAACTGAGTGCCCTACAACGCCTAGAAGCCGCTGCCGCAGAAGCCCTAGGAAGCGATCGCTGCCACCAGTGCTACGCCTGCCTGCCCTGCCCTGAGGCTATCAATATCCCAGAGATTCTGCGGCTGCGAAACCTGGCGATCGCTTACGACATGACTGACTACGGTCAATATCGCTACCGCATGTTCGAAAATGCTGGTCATTGGTTTCCGGGACGCAAAGGGGATCGGTGCAACGACTGCGGTGACTGCCTGCCCCGCTGCCCCAGTAATCTCAACATTCCCGACCTGTTACGCGATGCCCATCAGCAGTTGAATGGCCCTGATCGACGACGACTTTGGGGATAAGACGAGAGTTCGGAGTTCAGAGTTTAGAGTCCGGGGTTGGGGGTTGGGACTTGGCATGCGGCATTTGGCAGGTAAGGAAGCGATATGTTTAAGGCCGGGCCGGGCAAAATACCTGAATTCTTCTATCAAATTTCTTTCCCAAACCACGCCGCAATTCACGAGTGATTTGCTAAAACTGCAAGAAGTTACGCACCGACACCGATTACTCACTGAAGCGGGAGGCACGATGCGGCAGCGGTTCGAAAATTGGATGCCCTGGTTAGGGCTGTCTGGTGCAGCAGCACTGGGATTGGGGGTGACCTTTGCGTTTGCGGATGCGACGGGGCTGTTCTCTGGCGGCCCGCGATCGCAGATGCCCTCGGCGGAAGTTGATATCGCCAATAGCATCGGGGCCGACCCGGATTCGCTGGTCCTGTCACTGGCGCTGAAATCTCCTGAAACGCGGGGCGACTCGCTGGCGGCGATCGCTGCTCAGCCCGTTTCTGACGAGCAGGTGCGCGCTCGATATTTGCTGGCTCAAGATTTGATTGATCAGGGTAAGGCGGGAGCCGCGATGCCGCTGTTGGAAACTCTGCCCGAAGACTTTCCCGAATTAGCGATTCACAGTCGCATTCAGCTTGGCAAGGCGCAACGGGCCAGCGGCGATATGGAAACCGCACAGAATACGTGGCGGACGGTGCTGCAAGACCACAGCGATCAGCCTGCCACCGCTGAGGCGCTGTTTCAGCTGGGGCAAAGCCAGCCGCAATATTGGGAACAGCTACTTGAAAGGTTTCCGGCCCATCCGCGCAGTGTCGAAATCGCCCACAAAAGACTGGTAGAGGAGCCTCAACCTACGAATGAAAGGGCGCTGCTGCTGGTCATGACCCGTCACGGCATCTATCATCCCGACGTGTTGACCTACGTTGATCGCCTGACGGAAAAGTATGGCGATCAGCTGACTGCCGAAGAATGGCAGGATGTGGGCTTTGCCTATTGGGAGCGGCAGGCATACAGGTCAGCCGGTAGCGCCTACAGCAAAGCACCTGCCAGTCCTCAAGTGCTCTATCGGGCGGCGCGGGGAGCCCAACTGGGAGAACAGCGACAGGCCGCGATCTCCGGATACAACGCCCTCAAGGCCACCTTCCCCGAAGCGCCCGAAACTGGATTGGGGTTGATTAAACTCTCCTATTTGGTAGATAACGCAGCTGCCCTGCAGCTGCTCGATCAGGTCGTTAAGCAGTTTCCCCAGCGGGCAGGGGAAGCGCTGCAAGAGCAGGTCGCGATCATGGAAGCGCTCGACAGTCCGGATACGGCCAAGCAGCTCCGCGAGCGTATTTTGAAGAAACACAGCAGTTCGGCTGAGGCCGCTGTACTGCGAGCACAATACGCTCGTAAGGCCGGACGCGCTGGTAACTGGTCTGGCGCCATACAGTGGGCTGACCAGGTACTAAAAGAAAACGCTGAGGATGAATTAGCCCCTGAAATGGGCTTTTGGGCCGGCAAGTGGGCATCGCAGGCAGGACAAGTCAAAGTGGCTACCCGTCGCTTTGAGCAGGTGATTCGCGATTATCCTGACTCCTACTTTGCTTGGCGATCGGCAGTCGCCTTGGGATGGAACGTCGGCAATTTTCAAACGGTGCGATCGCTGCAGCCCCGCACGGCGCTGCCCAATCAGCGCCAGTCTCTGCCTGCCGGTTCCGATGAATTACAGGAACTATATCTGCTCGGTCAAGACGAAGCCGCCTGGGCGTTGTGGCAAGTTGAATTTGAGAGCCTGCAAGATCCATCTGTTGCAGAGCAATTTACTGACGGGGTGATGCGAGTCGGCGTTGGCGACACCCTTGACGGCATCTTTATGATTTCCAGCCTTGACTGGCGTGATGCTCCAGAGGAACAGAAAACCCTCCAGCAGCTCCAGCAGCATCCGGCCTATTGGCATACTCTTTACCCTTTTCCCTATGCGGATCTCATTGCCCGCTGGTCGGCTGAGCGCCAGCTCAATCCACTGCTGGTCACCGCTCTGATGCGCCAAGAGTCTCGCTTTGAACCGCAGATTAAATCAGTGGTGGGAGCCACGGGACTGATGCAGGTGATGCCCGAAACCGCCGACTGGATTCGCTCTAGGTCAAGCCTCACCGCTACCAATTTGGAAAATCCCAACGACAATATCAACCTAGGCACCTGGTACCTCGACTATACCCATGCGGAATATGACAACCATTCCCTTTATGCGGTTGCTAGCTACAATGCTGGGCCGGGTAACGTTGCTGATTGGATTGCTCGCGGCGGCTATGAGGATGTAGATGACTTTGCCGACAAAATTCCCTTTCCTGAAACTAAGAACTACATCCGCGCCGTCTTCGGTGGCTATTGGAATTACCTGCGGCTTTATAGTCCGGAAATTGCTGGCCAGGTTGCCAATTTGCAGCGCTTAGACACAAAATGACGTAACATTTGCATTTACAATTAGTTGCTGATGGGAAAATCTTCATAAATTTTGCTCATCGCGGTTTCCCTGAGTAAGGCAAGGTGCAAGGTGAATTTAGCTCAGCAGGAACAACTCAACAGTGTGGGTGCTTATCTTCGTGATTTAAGGAAGGAAAAAGGCACCACGATTGATGAGGTCGCCAATCAAATCTTTATTCGTCCGGCGTTGGTTGAGGCGATTGAAACCGGCGACTGGGAGTCTCTCCCTGAGCCCGTCTTTGTGCAGGGCTTTATTCGCCGGTATGCCGATTATTTGGGACTTAATGGCAAAGAAGTTGCCA
>JBCCNE010000063.1:0-14153 GCA_039026015.1 Cyanobacteria bacterium P01_C01_bin.70
ACTTCTCCCAGCCAGCCAGCATCAGCTTGGGGAGGAATGGTGTAGCCAATATGAGATAGAGAAAACAAAATATTCATGGCACAGTGCTTAATTCCATCTTCGTTGCCAGTAATTAAAGTCGCTCCCACCTTGCCGTAATCACGATATTGGCCCTTTTCATTCAGCAGGTGAGTGTATCCATACATGCGCTCCAAGACCCGATTACAGACAGAGCTTTTCTCACCGAGCCAGACAGAAGTACACAGCACCAAAATATCGGTCGCATCAATTTCTTTTTGAATTTGGGGCCAATCATCCCGCTCCCATTCGTTCGTTTGGGACATATCCACACCCAACCCGGCGGCAATTTCATAATCAACCGGGCGAATAACCTTGGTTTGCACCCCGTTTGCTGCAAAAATCGCCTGAGCAATTTGAATGACTCCCTCCGTGTGGGATAACACTGGCGTGCGGTTGAGCGTGCAGTTGAGAAAAAGCGCCCTTAAATCGTTATATTGAGCCGGTGCCGTTTGACATTGATTTTCGGTAATTTTCTTGAGTTGTTCTGACATAGGTATAGGGTTCAAATTAGCTGACATATTTCTTCTGCTTAAACTAATAGCAGTAGACCGGTATAAAGAGCTGCTCCCCCAAAGAAAGACCAGAAGCAACTTTTGTGCTCATCGGGCAGTTCTCGCTTCAGAATATTGAGAATAATGCTTCCCGCTAAGAAAGACCAAACGATAGAAATCGCGGCTTCATTTAGACGCAGCGGTTCGATTTGGGCAATCAGGGCTCCCACGATAATGGCGGCTGTTAAGAGCCAGCGTCCCTGGCGATCATAGGAGTTTTTATGGTGTTCTCGCAAGTTGCGATCGATGATAAAAAAGTGCAGGGCAATCGCCATAAAGAATAATAAGCACTGCCATAAACTATGTTCACTTAAGTCTTGAAGTAAATAGCCAAAAATAGCATTTAGCACCGCAAAAACGGTGATGTGAAGCCAAAATACGACTGAACTCGAACCGCCAACAGCCTTTACTGCCTGATTCAGCTGTCGAGAAGTTAGCGCCAAAATATCAAGGCCATAGAATACTAGAAGACCGAACAGAGCCAGAATATATACGTGATTTTCTAGAAAGGCGATGAAAGGAATAGCAGAATACTCCAATTCTTCTTGAGCGTGGCTTAATTCTGGAAAGACTTCGAGAAAAACGTACCCGACTGAAACGCCTCCGGCAAATGAAAACCATCGATGCTCAGGCACCAAGGCGGCAACATTCAATTTTGGAGTCAAGGCATGAGTCAGGGCCAGGCCAATTGCCAACATAAATCCAGGGCCTTGCATACAGCTTGCCTCTTAACATCAAGATGGCTAGAGTAATTTTTAGATAGCGTTACTACACTTCTGAACTTATAGGAATTCCCTGGAATAAAAACCTCTTTTAACAAAAATTAGATTTCTTAATTGCAGTCGGCGATTAGCTATATGTTCAACATCGAATCATGAAAAATCTCATGGCTGCATCATGAAAAATCTTCTGACTGCGCTCGACCACATCCAAGACGCGAGGAATGATAGTCGACTTCCTCAAAAATCATCTAACACTTTGAACAAATAACACTTTGAACAAATATCCTTTGCTAAAAGCGGCGAAAAAAATCTTTTTATCGTAAAAAATACCTGTATTTTTTTCCTGAAGCAGTGAATTTACTCCAACACAATTTCTCCCGAGATCGATGATGAGAAACTCTGTTTGGTCGGGTGGCCCTGCTGCCGCAAGATATGCGGCAATGCCGATCCCGCAAAGTTTTTAGCATTATTGTTGATGACAGCGCTAGAGTGACTTTGCCGCTACACAGACAATTCTTTAATCCACTGGGTAGACCGGCGATCGCGATGCTTACCGGGCACTCGGGGCTTTGTCTCTTCGCGGGTCTCCGGATATTCAACGAATACTGCTGCCAGCAGCTTCTCTTTTTTATCAATGCCAATGTGATCGAAGACCATATCAGCGCCCAGCTTCCCGCCGCTGGACCAGTAAGACCCCATCTCGTGAGCCGTCAGCATCAGCAACAGATTCTGAACCATCGCCGAACTGGCGGCTAGGTGTTCTTCATCAATCATCGCCTGATCCGGTTTGGGCTCAGCCACTTGGGCAAATTGAGGCAGCCAAGTGACTAGAATTAGCGCTCCGCAGGCATACATCATGCGCGTGAGCTTATTAGATGGATCTAACTCAGGAAACCATTGGAAAAGATTATCGGCTAGCTTTTGGGATTCTTGATGCCACAGCACGTGGGCTCGCCACGGTTCGGCCAGCTCATCTTCGCCCCGGTCAAAATGGAACGGTGCCCAGCCGGCGACCTGTAAAGATTCAAGCACCAGCGATCGATTACGCTGCTCGACCTCATCGGTGAAATGTACTCGATTGTCGGCATCGCCAAGCACTTTGAGCGTTTTGCGTTCTTTAATGGCAGCCGCCACCGCCTTAGGGTCCATAGAATTCATGATCGAGCAGCTCTAGTATTATCAAGCGTCAAGCGTTTGTAGAGGTCAGGGGGATGCTAGAAAAACATTGTGTATTGATGCCGAGTAACCGTCCCAGGAAGATTTCGATACTTTCAAGATAGTCTCATATTGCAACCTATTCCTATTAACATAAAATCTAATCAATATATTACCTGGTTACTATGGGCCTTGACCTGACCCGGCAAGAAAGGATTTTGGGCTTGTCAGTAGTAGCGGTATGCAGCGGCCCTGGTCGGCTGTTTTCTCCAGCGCTCAGTCTGTGGTTGCGGCCAATGTTCAAGTCCAGCCACACGTACTGGCCCAGCCTTTTGGCGCGCCTACCCAGGGGTAACCCTATGAGCTACGGCCATGGGCACCTGTTAAAAATGACTGGCAAACGATGTTTTCGCCCCAGACAACTGGGGTCATGTGAGCGGTCGTGTACCAGATTCTCGAATATCCTCTTTCAAGGATTATCTAAGCGGCAATACTCACAATGAAAGTTTCTTTTACGGCCACTGATTTCCAAGCAGCATTGATTGAGTTTCAGCAGCAAACGGGCATGACATGTCAGCTCTCGGGACATGAGAGTACCCTGATGCTACCCAAGTCATTGGGAGAGGGTCGGGTCAGCAATATTAACCTCCGCGCAGAAGGGCTTGATCTATTCATCCGCCGGCATCTACTCAACGAAAATTTGCTGATTGCAGCAGCAGCAAGCTCTCCAGATCATTCACCTGTCGTTCTCAAGTTTTTTCTATCGGGGCTGGTAGACGGTACTATCCAAGGCATTAAAGCCGATGTCAGCACCATTGCTGGGCAATATTGTTTTGTCTATTGCGCTGACCAAGCGGGCCACGTAGAGTTTGTCGCCGGTAAAGACATCTGTGCCGTCGAAATTATGATAGCCCCGCATCTGTTTCAGGAAATGTTGGGCGAAGATCTACAAATGTCTCAATTTCAACAGTGGTTTAATCCCCATGCCCTGAAACCTTACTGGAAGTTAGGCAAGACATCACCGTCAATGGCGATCGCCCTACAGCAAATCTTGCACTGTCCTTATCAAGGGGCGACTCGACGACTCTATTTAGAAAGTAAGAGTTTGGAACTCATCACGCTAGCGTTTGAGCACTGCAAAACTCAGGAGCCAATGCCTAAAAAGCAGCGCTCACTCAAGCCTGAAGATGTGCAGGTGATGCATCAGGCTAGAGATATTCTCATTAACCAGATGCATAATCCTCCTTCATTGCTCTCCTTGGCTCAGCAGGTTGGCATCAATGATTGCAAGCTCAAGCAAGGATTTCGTCAGGTTTTCGGCATGACGGTTTTTGGCTATCTCCATGACTATCGGATGGAACGGGCAGCAGAGCTTTTGCAAGGAAACCAGATGACGGTGACAGGGGTCGCCGCTGCCGTCGGATTCGCCAATCGCAGCGCATTTGCCGTGGCATTCAGACGCAAATTTGGCCTCAACCCTAGTGATTATCAGGCGACTTACCGTCAGCAATATTGGCATATCAACTCGGCAAAAAACTCCGGCTAGCGTTCGGATAAACTCCGGCTAGCGTTCGGGCGATCGCCTTTGAGCACTTACGATACCACCAACCTTATTAGCACTTATTCCTAGGGCGCGTCATCAATTAAACCCAGAATGCTTGCGGTATAGGCATTACCGCGCCCGCTCTGCAAAACCCGCTAGGGGCTGAACTGCTTTCAGCATCAGGAGTCGAGCGTTAAATGATGACAGCCCCTAGTAAGTGCTGTGGTTAGGTGTGGGAGTGATTATGAATCGAACGCATGTTCAGCAATGCCTTGGGATCATGGGCATGGTGTGGTGGGCGGCTAGTGGATGGCACCCCGCTATGGCAGCCGACCCGACAGTAACGCTTAAACCGACATTGACCGGCGATCGCCCTTGGGATACTGATATTCCGTATTGGAGCGAGATTGAGCCGCCGTTAACGACCGTAGAAGCACAGACAGGAGAGTTTGCTCAGTCTGCAGGCGTGCAAATTATAGGGGTGCAGCTAACTGTCACTGAGACGGGTATCGAAATCCTCTTAAATACGACTGACGGTCAACTCGCAACCCCGACAACTTCAGTAGTTGGTAACGCTTTGATTGCTGACATTTCGAATGCGGTGTTGAATTTGCCAGAGGAAGATGAGTTTCAGGCTGCTGATCCAACCGCAGGAATTGCCTTCGTGACGGTTTCAACTTTGCCAGACAATCGTGTTCGCGTTGCCATTACAGGGGCAGAATCTCCTCCTGATGTTGAAATCAAAACAGAGGCTCAAAACTTGATCTTGAGTGTGTCACCTGTCGAACTTGGCGAAACACAGCCAGTGGACACTGATGAAGCAACCGATGAAACAGCGATTCAAATTGTAGTTACAGCTGAACGCACTGAAGAGGACATTCAAGATGTACCTATTAGTGTCACCGCTTTGACGCAAGAAGATATTGTAGACGCAGACATTACCTCACTGTCAGATATTGCCGCTAACACACCAAATTTTTCAGTATTTTCAGGAGGTGCCGGGCAAAACCGATCATTTCTGAATTACAGCGTGCGTGGATTGAGCAACACCAACTTTTTTAGTAGTGATACGGTCGGATTTTATGTCGATGATGTTCCTATTGATACAAGTCTTTCGACTGCTTTTTTAAATCTTAACCTGCTTGATTTAGAGCGAGTTGAGATATTGCGAGGTCCACAAAATACGCTCTACGGTAGAAGTACGCAGGCGGGAGCTGTCAACATCATTACGCGCCAACCAACCAATGTCTTTGAATTCAATGGTGTTGCCGACTACGGTCGCTTTAATGACGCCAATATTCGTACTAGTGTTAGTGGTCCTGTCGTAGAGGATCAGCTGTTCTTTCGGCTAGCGGGCAGCTATGCTTCACGAGATGGCTTTTTAGAAAACACCTTCTTAGACTCAGAGGTTGATGAGCAATCAGGATGGACTGGACGTGCTCAAGTACTATGGACCCCATCAGAAGATTGGAACATTTCATTTAATGCATCGGTTGATGATTATGATGATGGTGCAGTCCCTTTCGTCTTGCTCGATCAATCCGATCCGTTTGAAACAGAGCGAGATTTTGATGGTTTTAATAACCTTAATGCAAATACGCAATCCTTGAGAATTGCATACGATAATCCTGACTTTAGGATGACCTCGATCACAGCCCGGCGATTTTCTCGAACTGAGCAAAGTGGCGATGCCGATGCCACCATTTTGGATATTGTTCGGGCCGGGTTTCAAGTCGACTCTACCGTGTGGAGTCAAGAACTACGTCTGCAATCCCCTGATAATGATCAACCGCTTGAGTGGTTAGTAGGCGGTTATTTTGAATCTAGAAATTTAGAAAATATTGATAATGGTTCTATCTTTGGTCAAGATGCGCTAAGCGCTTTCGGTTTACCGCCTGCAACTGCTGTTTTTAACAGTGAAGTTGACACCAATATTTTTGGCATTTTTGGTCAGGTGAGCTACCAACCTATCGAGCCGCTAACCCTAACAGCTGGGCTGCGGTACGAAAATACAGGTGCAACTTTGGAGAGCCTAGAGCAAACTTTTACGCCACTGGGTGGAGCCGCCATAACGACGTTTTCTGCCACAGATGTTGAGCAAACAAGCGAGGCAGTCCTACCTCGATTTGTGGCTCAATACCGCTTTAACCCTAACGTAATGGTCTATGGCAGCATTTCTAGAGGATTTAAACCTGCAGGTGTAAATCCCCTTGCTAATAATGACGTCAGCCTGACGTTTGGAGAAGAGCGCTCCTGGAACTACGAATTGGGGGTGCGCTCCTCTTGGCTTGACGATCGCCTGGCTGTAAATTTCACGTTTTTCCACAACCCCGTCAATGATTATCAAGTTGTCTTCTTCGATTCATTCACTGCACTACCCAGTGAGATTGGCAATGCCGATGTTAGCATCACAGGCTTTGAGTTGGAAACCAGAGCAACGCCGCTTGAGGGACTCGACTTTATTGCTGGCTTTGGTCTCGCGAATGCCAGATTTACTGACTTTTCCGATCCAGTTAGCGGTGAAAGCTTTAATGGCAACCGGGTTCCATACGCCCCAGAGTTTACCTACAATCTGGCAGTGCAATATCGCAGCCCAATTGGTTTATTAGGACGATTAGAGTTGCAAGGTTTGGGAAAAACTTTCTTTGAGGAAAGCAATACGCTAAGACAAGATCCCTTTGCCATTGTCAATGCCCGATTGGGATATAAGTTTGAAAATTATGGAATTTTCTTGTTTGCAAATAATATTTTTGACAACGAGTACCTTACCAACGTTTTTCCTTTCGGTGGAGGCATCAATTTAGCAACTTTCGGCACCCCAGCCACCTATGGCATTCAGTTTAGAGCGAGATTCTAGTTGATTCTTCTTCACTATTGTGAAACATCACCAACGCCTGCATAAATTTGCCCTCCTCAGCAGTTTGTATGTGTCGCAATACATTCCGATCATGTTTTTTGTGCAGGCGTTGCCTGTGTTTATGCGACAACAGGGAGCCTCGCTAGAGTCAATTGGATTGATCTATCTGCTGGGGTTGCCGCTACTGCTGAAGGTGTTTTGGTCGCCCTTTATCGATCGCTACGGGTTCACTCGCTGGGGGCACTATCGATTTTGGATCGTTTGCTTCCAACTGCTCTTGGCAGGCGTCGCGACGGTGTGTGCATTTGTGAATATTCAAACTGATTTCTGGCTGCTGCTCGGGCTGTTAATGGTGATGGTCACCGTTGCGGCCAGTCAAGATATTGCGACGGATGCCCTGGCGGTCGGGTTTTTGACTCCAGCGGAGCGAGGATGGGGGAATGGTATTCAGATGGCTGGCAATTATCTGGGAGCGATTTTGGGCGGGGGAGCCATGCTCGTCTTGCTCAACCAATGGGGATGGAAAAATAGTTTATTGATGTTGGCACTAATGGTCGTCGTGGCCCTGTACCCGATCTTGCGGCATCAAGAGCGGCCCGTGAAATCGGTACAAACCCGTCCAGCTTTCCTTGATCTGCTCAACTTTTATCGTCGCCCGGGGATTGGGCGCTGGCTTTTAGTTCTCACTCTATACCTGATTGGTGGCAGTTTGGCAGACAGTATGTTCCGTCCACTGCTGGTTGATGCCGGCTTATCTTTAGCGGAAATTGGTTGGCTTCTGGGAGTTGTAGGCAATGGGGCGGCCATTGTGGGCGCAGTTGTGGCAGGGTTGTTGACAGTTCCGTTAGGGCGCAAGCAATCACTGATTATCTTTGGAGCGTTACAGGCGATCGCCATCCTATTTTATCTGCTGCCTGCATCGGGCATAACCAATTGGCTGACACTCTATCTCGTAACAACCCTCTTTCATTTAGCCATGAGCGCCACATTTACGGCCTCATCCACCGTCATGATGGATCAAAGTCAATTTCAAACAGCCGGAACCGATTACACAGCACAAACTTCGATTGTTTACCTGGGAAGTTTCGTCGCCGCAGGCGTGAGTGGTGTGATGGCCTCAGCGATGGGCTATCAGGGATTATTTTTAGTGAGTGTGGCGATCGTGCTGCTTAGCATTATTGTGATAGCTAAAACATTCATCAATCAACCAGTAACTCAAATTCAGCGATCGCTTGAGCAGGCACCTTAAGGCCCAAGGCACTCCCTGATCCGTCTGCAATAGTGGCTGGGAAGCGCTTTAAACATCCTCTCAGGCCGATACGGTGGCTCAAACTTAGGGCGCGTCATCAATTAAACTCGGAAGCCTTACGGCATCGGCATTACCGCGCCCGCTCCGCAAAACTGCTTTAGGGGCTAAACGACTCTCAGCATAAGGGTTCAGACTCTAAATGATGACATCCCCTAAGTATTGAGAAAATGGGAATAATTCTCAACAACCTTAAGGCCTACAGTACCATAAGCGGCATCCAGCCTGTAGTGTTCGCCCTTCTGTCATGAGAATTAGCACTTCTTACACCGAATACTCTGCGCTACTAGAAGAATTTCGCCATCATCGCTGGATTTCGACTCATCAGAATGGCAAAGCTCTACGGACCGATTGGCATTCCCCGTTTATTACCGGATATAACCGTTTCTTTAACCTGCGCTCCGACCTCAAAATCCACGGTTGGCATCAAACCTGTTTGGAGCGATTTGAACTGTTTGATGCCGGTCTAGAAAGTCATCCGGTGATTTTAGTCTTTTTGCTCAAGGGGCATTTGCAGGCCACCCATCGCGACGCGACCTTCCATTGCGAAACCCAGGTCAAAGCCGGCCAAAATCTGCTAATGCTCAACGGGCTGGGTAAGCAAGGACTCTGGACTTATCCCTACGGACTGGCTAGTCAGACGGTGGAGGTGATTGTGGAGCCCCAAACGCTGGCAGCCTATTTGGACAACGCGTCAATAGACGATTTACTGAGGCTACGTCACCGACTCAGTGCCGATCTGGATCAGCCTTACTTTCACGTGGGCGCTATCACTCCGGCAATGGCGATGGTGCTGCATCAATATTTGCATTGTCCCTATGAAGGTGTGATGCAAACGCTTTATCTAGAAAGCAAAGCGGTTGAGTTGATTGCGCTAAAGCTGGCGCAGATTAAGCAGATGGCACAGGAGGCTGATGCCAAAAGCCTGAATGGCGCTAGGCGTCAGCTCAAGTCTCAAGACCAAGAACGAGTTCACCAGGCCCGAGAGATTTTATTGCGCAACATGGCGAATCCGCCATCCTTGCAACAGCTAGCAGAACAGGTGGGAATCGGTGACTATAAGCTCAAGCAAGACTTTCGGACAGCATTTGGGACCACGGTATTTGGGTATTTGCGATCGCACCGTCTAGAACAAGCCCGCCAGCTGCTGGCTACCCGCACCGTAAACGTCTCTGAGGTCGCCCAGTTGGTTGGCTACAGCAGCCTCAGCAAATTCGCTGCTGCTTTCAAAAAACAGTTCGGCATCTTACCCAGCGAGGTCGGCAAACGCTAGCACCCAAACCGTCATCAGAAACGCCGTTTGGGGCTAATAAAACGCCCGCTAGGTTATAGAAGTTTCAGAGCAGACTCAGTATTATCCCCGATAGGTTAGTGAGAAGGATTCCTGATTGATGTTGAATTAGCCAGAGATTTGGCCGAAGGCCAAACCTCTTAGCCAGCATCGCTATCCTTCCTCAAACCGGTGTGAGTTTTGTGGATGAGTGCATGCATCAGCAATTTATCTGGCATGGTCTGTGGGTATCAGGAATGGTTTTAGGGCTGTTGACGCAGTCGGTCTGGAGTCAAAGCGATTTCCCCCCTGATGAAGCAGCAGAGCATACTGAAGTCGACAGCGAAGCCTCAGCCATGACCGCTGACAAAAGTTTGCCAGCGATTCCTGATGGGAACTTAGACGCAACTCCCCATAATCGCTCAGGAGACGGCACGGCTAATGAATTAGAGCAGTCTGAGGAGGCGGTAGCGAATGAGACGGCGAAGCCGGAGGATGCTGATGATGCATCGGCAGAATCGGCTGCTGGCTCAGCGGATGAGCTAGACGACAGTGGGACCCTCAGAATTACTGTGACTGCTGAAAAACGGCCCGAAAAGGTACAGGATGTGCCGCTCAGCATCACAGCCTTTTCCGCAGAGCAAATTGAAGATGCCAACATCAATTCGTTAGACAGCATCGCCGATAGAACGCCCAATTTCACCTTTTTCCCCAGTGGCGCTAACCGCACCGCTCCCTTCTACAGCCTGCGCGGTGTCACTAGCTTTAATCTTTTCTCTCGGGATGCCGTAGGCTTTTTTGTCGATGATGTGCCCTATGACTTTTCTAACTTCATCGATCAAGATTTCACCGATTTAGAGCGGATTGAAGTGCTGCGGGGACCGCAAAATACCCTGTATGGTCGCAGTTCGCTGGGGGGTGTCGTTAACATCATCACGCGCCGCCCGACCAATGAATATGAGTTTAGGGGGGCGGCGAGCTACGGCAGCTACGATGATTTAGAAACCCAGCTCAGCGTCAGCGGCCCAATTGTGGCAGATCAGCTGCTATTTCGATTGTCTGGCAGCTATGGCAGCCAAGATGGCTTTGTGGAGAACACCTTTCTGCAGGACGATGTTGATGGGGGCACCGCCCTGACAGGGCGCGGGCAGTTGTTGTGGACTCCCGCCGACGAATGGGAAATTTTGTTCAACGCCTCCTTTGGCGATTATCGAGAAGGGGCCCAGCCGTTTGTTCGATTGGACGCTGAAGATCCGTTTGAAACCGAATTAGACTTTAACGGGTTCAATGATTTAGTGACGAATGCTCAATCTCTGCGAGTGGCCTACACCACCCCTAGCATCCAGGTCACGTCCGTTACCGCCCATCGCTTTTCTGGTAGCGAGGGGGCCTTCGATCAGGATGTCTCCACTGCCGATTTAGAAATTAATGCGTTTGATTTTTCGTCGCGTGTTTTTACTCAAGAGCTGCGAGTGCAGTCGCCCGAGGCCGCCGAGCGACTGCAGTGGATTATGGGCGGCTATTTCGAAACCTCAACCTTTAGGAACGATCGCGCCTTCATTGATGGCTTAGATGCACCGCCCCCCGGGGAACGGCGCAGTGATGGCGATACCGACAACCGCACCCTAGCCGCGTTTGGTCAGGTGAGCTATGGCGTCACCGACGCGCTTACCCTGACTGCCGGTTTACGGTACGAAAACACTCGCACCACCACCGACTTTGAACGAGTCTTTACGTCTAGGGATGGCACCTTAGTCATTCCTCTTCTGGAACTAGATGACGTTGAGATTGACGGCTCAGAGGTGCTGCCACGATTTGTCATTGACTATCGTCTGAATCCGAATGTCTTACTCTATGGCAGCATCACCCGTGGCTACCGGCCCCCGGGTGCGAGTTTTGAGCCCTTGAGTGCCGAAACCGCCGTGTTCGATGCTGAAACTGCTTGGAACTACGAAGTGGGATTGAAATCCTCTTGGCTAGAGGAGCGGCTGAGCGTAAACCTGGCAGCGTTTTACAACGACGTTGCCAATTTCCAGTTTCCCAGCATTCAAGGTTTTGATGTTTTGGTTGGCAATGCCGATATTCGCACCATTGGCGCCGAGTTAGAAATTGCGGCCCGCCCGCTCCCAGGTTTAGAGCTTAATGCGGGATTGGGCCTACTCGATTCTGAGTTTCGCAATGGTCTCAGTGGCTTCACCGGTCTACCCCTAGAAGGCAACCGCATTCCCTTTGTGCCCAATCTAACCTATAACGTGGCGGCTCAATATCGCAGTGAGATTGGCCTGTTAGGACGAGTAGAGGTCATTGGATTCGGCAGCACCTTTTTTGATGAGCTGAACACCCTTGAGCAGGAGGCTTTTGCCCTGGTGAATCTGCGCTTCGGCTACGAGGCTGACAATTATGGCGTCTATCTGTTTGCCAACAATTTGTTTGACACCGAGTACGTGACTCAAGCCTTTGATTTGGGCGCCGATTTTAGGGCCGGCACCTTTGGTGCTCCCAGAACGCTGGGGGTACAGGTTAGGTCTAACTTCTAAAGGACGCTGATAGAGGCCAATAAAGCGCCTTACCCGGTCTGAATCATGTGTGTCCCTTTTAACCGACAACTAACAATGCTCCGTCTTGGAGTCAAAATGCTCCGTCTTGGAGTCTTGCTAACACGAGCGATCGCTTACCGTAGAGTCTTTAAGAATCCCTTGAGCCAGGAGGTGATGAGTGAGTGCCCGGCGAGCGCATACCCACTACTTACTCACTCAAAGATAACTAAATGATGACGATAGTTGAGAGCCATTGTCATTAAAGCAGTGGCGGTGGCAGCATGTAAGTAACTTCTCTGGTTCAAGCCTTTGCATATTGTCTGCCGGCGACTCACCCGGCTTCCCCAAGCGTTTTAGAGAATCTCGATTGCAGTAGCTATTGTCCAATTGTTTAGAGGTTTGTTGGCGCTGACATTGAGTGACTTGCCCCCTCATTTTTGTGGAGAGAAATCAGATGGTAACCATTGATGACAGTCGCTGGCCGGTGGTTTCGGCTCGGTTTCAAGGAACGGGTACCCCAACAGATATGGCCCAGTTCTATGCCAAATTTGAAGCCTGGCTGGCAAAGCAGGAGAAATTTGCTCTGGTGATCCAGCGCGACGATGCTGAAGCCGCTGAAGCCGAGGGCAAGCGGTCTCCCGCAGCGAAGCAAATGCGTAAGGAAGGCATTGCCTGGACGAAGGCCCACAAGCCCCAGATCGCCCAATACTGCGCTGGGGTGGCAATGGTGCCTGATTCCACCAAGTTACTTGCCGTTTGGGGCCCCATCGTGGCGAAAGTCACCCAAAATATGTACGGCTGCCCTGGCAAGGTCTTTGGCTCTCTGGACGAAGCGAAAGGTTGGGCGGCAGCGCAATTGGGCCTGGCAGAAACGACGACGGCAGCGGCAGCTCCCATGTCTTTCCGACGGGTGGTGCTGCAACAGCGCTTACCCCTGGCTTTATCGGGGCTTTTGGCCGCGATCGGAGCGGCTTTGGGGCTCATTCCTTACTATCTGATTTACCTGGTTAGTCTGCAGTTGTTTAGCTCAACCGCATCCCCGCTGGATACTCAATACGTTGGGCAATTGGCTTGGTGGGCCGTCGGTGCCGTGGTGGGCAAAGGCATCTGTAATGGTCTCTCCACGCGGCTATCCCATATCGCGGCTTACACCATTCTCTACGACCTGCGCATTGAGCTGGCTCACAAGCTAGGGCGATTGCCCCTGGGCTATTTCACCAACCGCACCACCGGCGAGATCAAAAAGATTATTCATGAGGATGTCGAACAGCTAGAGCAGGGGTTGGCCCATATCATTCCGGACGTGGTCGCCGGCGTGACGGTGCCGCTGCTGGCGGGTGTTTTGCTGCTGCTGGTGGACTGGCGCATGACCCTGGCCACCCTGGCTAGCGCCGCGATCGCCCTCGGTGTTTTCGGCTTTATGATGTCGCGTTTCGATATGGCCGCCTACAACGCCCTGATGGCCAAGATGAACGGCGTCGTAATTCAGTACATCAACGGCATGAAGGTAGTGAAAGCCTTTACCCGCACGGACGTTTCCTTTGGGCAACTGCAGGATGTGGTGGAGGAAATGCGGCAGGTCTATATCCGCACCACTCGCCTCTCAGCCCTGCCTTCGGCCGTTATGCTGACCCTGATGCGCTCGGCGGCAGTCACCGTAGTGCCAGCCGGGATTGCCCTGTACCTAATGGGCTCCCTCAGCCTGCCGACGTTTGTGCTGTTTGTGGTGATGGGCATCGGCTTTAACCGCCCGATTATGGCGGTGCTGTTTCACGGCTTTACCGGTTTTTATCAGGTGAATGCCGCTTCCCAGCGCATTGCGGCGGTATTCAACCAGCCAGATCTAGCCGATCCTGAACAGCCCCAGCAGCCGCAAGGGAATGCGATCGCCTTTCACGATGTTTCCTTTAGCTATGGCGATACAGCCATCCTGAAGCATGTGAGCTTTACAGCCCCGGCGGGCAGCGTCACTGCGCTGGTAGGGCCCTCGGGGGCCGGTAAAAGCACCATCGCTAAGCTGATTCCCCGGTTTTGGGACGTCGGCGAGGGCGCAATCAGCATTGGCGGCGTCAATGTCAAAGCGATGGCGGTCGAACACCTGATGAACCGCGTTTCATTTGTTTTTCAGGATGTGTTTTTGTTTAACGACACC
>JBCCNE010000064.1:0-14002 GCA_039026015.1 Cyanobacteria bacterium P01_C01_bin.70
CACCCGGCCTAGGGCATCGGGCACGGGCTTGACGCCCACAAACCAGAGCATTTGCGCCAGCGATTCGCCATAGGTCTTGATGTTGTCGGTGCCCCAGAGAACGGTGGCGATGGTTTCGGGATAGCGATCGCCATTCTCCTGTTTTTGACGCTCCAGCAGACGATCAACCACAATCTTGGCGGACTGCACCGCTGCTAGCGTGGGAATCGCTTGCGGATCAAGGGCGTGCAGGTTTTTGCCGGTGGGCAGCACGTCCGGATTGCGAATGGGGTCGCCGCCGGGGCCAGGGAGTACGTATTCGCCTTCCAAGCCTTTCAGCAGGGCACCCAGTTCGTTGTCGGCGCAAACCTGCTCCAGACAGAACTCTAGGAATTCCATTAGGGGCTTAATTGTTTCGCCTTCGACCTGGGTGTAGCCCGCGTCGTGGAGGGCTTTGACCCACGCTTCCTGCCGACCAATGTTGAGGAAGTTGAGGCGCGACACCATCGAGACGCGACCTTCAGCATCCACCTGCTCGTTGACTAGGGCCCCGACGGCCTCGCGCACGGCCTGGTTAATGTCGTACAGAAGCTGCACGTCGTCCAGAATGCCTTTGTCGCTGTTGGCGTAGATTTCGTCAATGTCGCGGCCAATGCTGTCGGCGATCGCGCGCTGCAGGCTCATAATGCCTTCTTCTTCGCGATCCAGCCCAGCAATGTTAACCAGAGTTGCGATCGCTTCTTCCGCCGTTGGGGGCTTGCCAATCACGTGCAGGCCACAGGGTAGCAGTCGCGACTCGATTTCCATCAGCCTGATGTAGATTTTGCCGACCAGACTGCTGCGATCGTCGGCGGACAGCTCGCTGGCGTCTATGTCGGGGAGAGCCACATCTTTATCGAGGTTGCAGACCCGGGCGGTTTCGACAATCGCATTGACAATCTGCACGGCCCGACCGCTATCTTTTTGCGACTGGTAAGAGCCAATCAGCTCGCTCAGCTCCTTCAGGCCCTTGTACAGCCCGGCATTTTCAGCCGGAGGCGTCAGGTAGCTGATGGTTTCGGCATAGCCTCGGCGCTTGGCGATCGTCGCCTCTGAGGGATTGTTCGCCGCGTAGTAATAGAGGTTAGGCGTAGTGCCAATCAAGCTATCGGGATAGCACAGGCTCGACATGCCCATCTGCTTACCGGGCATAAACTCCAGAGAACCGTGGGTGCCGAAGTGCAACACCGCATCCGCCCCCCAAATCTTCTCCAAATAGGTGTAGTAAGCGGCAAAGCCGTGGTGCGGACTGGCCGATCGCGAAAACAGCAGTCGCATGGGGTCGCCTTCATAGCCAAACGTGGGCTGCACGCCAATAAAAACGCTGCCAAACGCCTTGCCATAGACCAGCAGATTTTGCCCGTCAGTATTCAGATGTCCCGGCGGCGGCCCCCAGTTTTCTTCCAATCTAGTGGAGTAGGGAGTCAGCGCCTCGTACTCTGGCACCGACATACGGTAGGCCACATTCAGTTCTGGACTGGCATACTGGGCCTGGACGTCGTGAATCACCTCTTGCATCAAGGCCTCTGGCGACTCGGGCAGTTCCGGAATATCGTAGCCGTCGCCTTTCATGGCTTCCAGCACTTTGTAGATGGAGCCAAACACGTCCAGATAGGCAGCGGTACCAACGTTGCCCTTATCCGGCGGGAAGCTAAACACGGTAATCGCCAGCTTTTTGTCCACTTTGGGCTTGCGGCGCAGATTGCCCCACTTAATCGCCCGCTGGGCAATAGAACTGATGCGGTCCTGCAGCGTAATGGCGCGTCCGGTGACGCCGTCGCGTCCGGAGAGCACAATGGGCTCGATCGCTCCATCCAGTTCCGGAATCGCCATCTGCAGCGCCACCTGAATCGGGTGCAAACCCAAATCGCTTTCTTCCCACTCTTCTGTCGTTTGGAAGACAAGGGGCAGCGCTACCATGTAGGGCCGGTTCAATCGCTTCAGCGTTTCAATCGCCTTGGGATGATCCTGCCGTGCAGGGCCGCCGACCAGGGCAAAACCCGTTAGGGAAACGACAGAGTCAACAAGGGGGCGCTCCTGATCTAAGGGATCAAAGAAAAACTCATTGACCGGCTTCGAGAAATCTAGCCCCCCGGAGAACACGGGAATCACGCGGGCACCGAGATACTCCAGTTCCTGCACCATCGCCGCATAGTGGGCCTCGTCCCCGGTAACCAAGTGGGTGCGCTGCAGGACCAGTCCGACGCAGGGCGCCTGGGAATTCTGCAGCGCCGCTGGCAAATCCTGCCGGGACTCATACCAGTTCAAATATTCCTTCAAATCTTCGAACATCTGAGTCGCCATTGGGTGCCAGATGCCGACATCGGGAAACGTCACCGGATCGGCATACTGCAGGGGCACTAAGCCTGGCGCTCCCACAGGCGCTCCCGCGATCGCCTTGTCCGTAAACACGTAGCGATCAGCCAGCATCAGCATGAAGTTTTCCAGGTTTTCGGAAGACCCGCCCAGCCAGTACTGAAAGCTCAGCATAAAGTTGCGCGCATCCTGGGCCTTTTCGACCGGCAGATACTTCAGCACCGTAGGCAGCGTTCGCAGCAGCTTCAGCATGGCGTCTTCAAAGCCGCCCCCCTGCTTTTTGCGACGCTTTTTCATAAACTCGCCAATCACGCTCTTCGATTGGCCAAGCTGCGCCATCGAGAAGCTCCCGAGCTTGTTCAGCCGCATCACCTGCGGCATTGAGGGAAAGACGACTGCGGCATCTAGGCGATCACGATAGGGCTGCACCGCCTCGACCACCTTGTCAGCGAGATCCTCAATGAAAATCAGCGAGGCAATAAAGATATTGGCTTCGGAAACGTCTTTTTGAAAAGCTTCGTAGTTCTCCTGATTACGCAGCTCTTCAATCAAATAGCCACTGACTTCAAACGCGACCTCAGCATTATCGGCGTTAATCGACCGAATTGCCGAAGACAGCGCGCTCTGATATTGGGGCTCCAGAACCACATAGACCACCTTGACCAGCGATCGCCCGTTCAGCTCGTCGGGCTGGATGTGTCGCACAGTGGGCTTGACGTGGGTGAACATGCAGCGATGACTCCTATTAACGTATCTAAATTCAACTACCGTGGTCAGCCAGCCAGGAAGCGTCAGTATCCGAAATCCCTTCGAAAATACGGCGTTCCCTTATCTACTAACGGTCTTAGTTAACAACTTTAAGTTGTCGGGAATTATCGAAGCAAAAGAGTATTTACAAAAGCCGACAATTCATGTATTGAGACCGCACCAACAGACCTTAAAAGGTTTACAAACCTAATATTCTTTTACCAAAAAAACCTTGCTCCATAAGGGATACAGAGATATGCGTAACAATTCGCAATGTTTTCCGAGAGGAAAACTCAATTTACTTAAAGTTTTGTGAGCCTATAGAAAAGGCCTATTTTCCTCATAAAAATAATAAAGGTATTTACGTCATAAACTCAGTAGAATGGTCGCCCGACGCCGACCCATTCTGAAGGCTTGTATTTGTCAATTTGTCAATGCTTTCAGGGCGGCAGTTTGCCCGCCGGTGGGGCCTTAGTCCGCTATTGCCTCAGCCTGCATAGACCAAGCCCCTCGGTTAAGCTGGGGATGTTGTCAACGCTCAACCTGCAGCTCGGTTACGTTCCACAGGGCAAAGGGGCGCGAGATACCCGAATAGTTGACGTTTTTAATCGTGTTGCGGACCGCACCAAAATTCAACGGATTCACTAGGTAGATGTAGGGCAAATATTCCTGCGTCAGCCGTTGACTTTCTTTGTAGAGCTCAAACCGTTCCTGCTCATCGATAACCTGAGCCGCACGCACATAGATATCAGCGATTTGCTTTTCCCAATCGGCGGCTTCCCAGCCTTCCAGGGGCTCTTGTCCTGGCAGGGCCTGCTGGTTAAACGAATGTAGCGAACCGTCGAGCCGCCAGATAGTGGAGCCGCCGTGGGGTTCGAGACTGGCCGTAAAGCCAATAATGTGCGCTTCCCAGTCGAGGCTGTCGCCGAGCTTAGTGACCAGGGCATTAAAACTGATGGGCTGAAAATCAACCTGAATGCCAATTTTGCTCAGGTCTTGTTTAATCTGGGCGCCTGAGGCTTCGCGCTCGACGTTGCCCGCGTTGGTGATTAGAGTAAAGCGCACACGATTGCCCTCAGCATCCAGCAGCCTACCGTCGGCGGCAAACTGAAAGCCATCTTCTTCCAGCAGCGATCGCGCTTTTTCAAGGTTGTACTCATAGGTAGGAATACCGTCTTCTGGCCCGGCGTAATAGGGACTCTGCACTGCAATGGGCGACGTTTGCGGATCGCCAAGCCCCTGATAAACGTTATTGACCATCGTGGGGCGATCAATCGCATAGGAAACCGCCCTGCGAAAATTTACCGAGTTAAACCAGGCCGACTTGATGGGGTCAACGAGCGGCTGACCGTTGCGGCTGGCCTTGTTGAGGTTAAATGACATAAATAGCGTGCCTAAGTTTGGCCCGCCATTGTAAATGGTGAAGTCACCGCGCTCAGCCTCACGCTTAAGCAATGGAAAATTCTTGGTCGAAATTTTCTCAACCGTATCCAGTCCGCCGGAGCGAAATTGCAGCAGCTCATTATCCCTAGACTCAATCACCTGCCCAACCAGCTCTTCCACGTAAGGTAGCTGATCGCCCAGCTCGTCTTGATACCAATAGTAGGGATTTTTCTCAAACACGACTCGCTGGCCAGGAACATACTCCTTTAGGCGATAAGGACCGTTGCTAACCAGCTCTTCCACGGGAGTGCCAGTCGTCCAAGTCGAAAGAAATAGGGGATTGCCGTCAGCATCAACCGTATCGACGCTGTTTTTTAGCGCATGGGCGGGCAGCAGCCCTGAGCCCGCATAGAGCAAAAATGGGGCAAATGACTCAGGCAGGGTAAAGCGGACCCGCCGTTCGTCAAGCTGTTCAATCTCAGGCAGTAGCCCTTCTGGGCCGATGCGGAAAACGTCTCGCGACGGCGCAGGAATCGCTTCATTGAAAATCACATCGTGAAACGTGAAGAAAACATCTGTCGCCGTCAGGGGCTCGCCGTCTGACCACTGCAATCCCTCTCTGAGGGTAAAGGTGTAGGTCAAGCCATCATCAGAAATATCCCAAGATTCCGCTAACCAAGGGATGATTTCGCCCGTTTCACCATCGGTACTAATCATCCCTTCGACGGTGAAGAGAAAGACGTTGGGATATTCCTGACTCAGCGTAGGATTAAAAGTCTTAGGGTCACCCAGGATGTTGAAAACGATGCGGGATGACGTCGTATCCGCTTTAGTGAGTTGGGACGGATCGCAGCCCGTAAAGGCGATCGCGCTGACAAACACCAGCAGCAGCAACAATCCTCGTCGCCATAATCGCCGCGAGCCATGATTGATGCGTGCGAACAGAGCCTCAAAACCAGCCATAGTGCTTTCCACTATTTTTCCTTTTGAGCATTATCGCAGCTAATTTTGAGAATGCGTGGGGTAAATTTAGAGTCCAGAGCTCGGAATTCGGCAAAAGGGGTTCTGGGTTCTGGGTTTTTTAAAGACTGTCCAGCTACTCCATCACCCTATCACTCGCCCAGATTAGCCGTACGGCATCGGCGATGCGAGTAAGATCTTCATCCAGTAAAGGGGGCCACTCTACCTGCTTGAGTTGCCCCTGGCGATACAGTTGCCGGCTTTCATAAGTGAGCAGAAACAGGGCGTGGCCGAGCGATCGTTCAATGGCCGGTTCATTTTGCAGCGACTGGGACAGCGTTTTGAGGGCCAGCAAAAGGGAAGTTACTTGGCCAGGGATGGGAGCCTGCCCCTGGCGCAAACAATCAATAAATGAGATCTGGCCTGGTGCGGGAGCCAGCGTCTGCGATAAGACAAATTTACGGGCAGTGTCGAAGTCCATTGCAGCAAATCCTTTGAGAGCATGCGACGACTGTTGCGAAGGGGGTAGTTACGGGCACCCTAAAACGAGCGTATTAATAGTCAGGTCCTTAGGCTTCAATAGAGAATTCATCAAGAAACTGGCGGATTCTGTAATAAAACTGCGAACCATTATGGCAGGAGACGATGAAATTGGTAGGGCTGCTTAGGATTGGAAAAATGCATCATTGCCAATTTTGGGACTTTAAGGGGGCGATCGCAACTGCATTAGGAGGCAGGAGTTTACCTTTCTAACTGCCACTCAAGCAGAAAATGCCGCTGGCTATGACATCAAAGCCTACTCATTTTTTATGAATCGCGACGTTTAACTTATCTGTTTCTAGCGAGTTTACAATCCTGAAAATCTCATGGCTATGTCTACACAATCCGTTCCTTTTGTTGATCTTTCTTGGCAGCACAACCCGATTCAAGGGGAGATTCAAGCTGCCGTAGCGGCAATTTTGAGTCGAGGTGATTTTGTCTTAGGGCAAGCGGTTAAAAAATTTGAAGCGGCGTTTGCCCAGGCTTCCGGGGTAAGACATGGCATTGGGGTGGGATGTGGAACTGACGCCATTGTGCTGGGCTTGACTGCCTGCGGCATTGGTGAGGGTGACGAGGTGCTACTGCCAGCTAACACCTTTGTCGCTACGCTGATCGGTATTCTGCGCACGGGAGCTAAGCCGGTTTTTGTGGATTGCGATCGCGACACGGCGCTAATTGACCTGGAAGCGGCTCAGGCTGCCATTACGCCTCGCACCCGTGCCATCGTGCCAGTTCACCTATACGGACAAATGGTGTCGCCGAGTGGCCTCCAGGCACTGGCGACAGCCCACAATCTCTTGATTTTTGAAGACGCGGCCCAGGCCCATTTGGCTGAGCGGGAAGGGGCAACCGCCGGTAGCCTTGGCGTTGCTGCCGCCTTTAGCTTTTATCCCAGCAAAAATCTCGGGGCGATTGGTGACGGCGGCATGCTGGTCACTAACGAAGACTTGATTGCCCAAACTACGCGATCGCTGCGTAACTATGGGGCTGTACGCAAGTACTTTCACACTGAGCCCCAGGGCACCAATAGTCGTCTCGACACGCTACAAGCGGCAGTCCTAGGGCTGAAGCTGCCCTATTTGGCAGACTGGAATCAGGCCCGAAACCAAATTGCCCGCTACTACGACGAGCAGCTGGCGGCCCTGCGAGAGTTTGGCATTATTCCCATGCGGAACGACAGTGGCTCAGGCCATGTCTATCATCTCTATGTCGTGCGGATCACGGCTGATTGCCCAATCGATCGCACAGCGCTACAGCTGCTGCTGCAGGAAAACCAGATTCAAAGCGGCATCCATTATCCAGTGCCGTGTCATCTGCAACCGGCCTTTCAGTCTTTAGGCTATCAGCCGGGAGCCTTTCCGGTGGCCGAAAGCCTCTGCCAGGAGATTCTTTCGCTGCCCATGTATCCTGGCATGTCGATGGAACAGGCGGATTGGGTGGTGGCGGCGATCGCTCAATCCCTGAATCAGGATGGTGCAACTACAGAATCTTTAACTGCCATGTCGGCCAATTAAATTCATGTCTTTAAGCACGTCTTCTCATAAAAATCCATTTTTAATTACACCGTTGTCGATGGCCCTATTGGCCCTGTTGACCGTGATGTATGCCCCGCTGCTTTGGCACTGGGTCGACGGTTGGCTCTCCAAATCAATTAGCATTCAGCACGAATATTTTAGCCACGGTTTAATCGGCCTTCCATTTGCAGCTTACATTGCTTGGGGTATGCGACCTCGGTGGCGCGCCTTACCCGATCAATTGAACCCCGCTGGCCTGGGTTTGGTGTCCTTGGCCGGTGCTTTGTATCTCAGCCAGCTCTCCGACTGGATGAACATTTCCCTGCCGTTAATGCTGGCGGGTATTTGCCTGACCCTCAAGGGATGGTCCGGACTCAAGCTGATGGGCTTTCCACTGGCCTTGGTGGCGCTGGCAACTCCGAGCCAACTGCCTTATTTAATTGAGCCGCATATTCTACCGCTGCAGCACTTCATTGCGATCGTCGCGGGTTTCATCCTAAAGCAGGGCGGTATTGATGTCGTTGTCGATCAAATTTATCTGCGGGTCAACGACCAAGTGGTTGAGGTTGCTCCCCACTGTGCCGGACTCAAAATGCTGTTCACCAGCCTGTATGTGTCGCTGATGCTGATTTATTGGAATGAAGTTTGGCGATCGCGCCTGCACACCACTATTTTTCTGACCGCGACGGTGGCCATCAGCGTGGTTGGCAACATCATTCGCAATGCCCTCTTGAGCTACTTCCACGGCGTTCAAAACGAGGCAGCTTTTCACTGGCTACACGATTCTTGGGGCGGTGACATGTATTCAGCGTTTATGCTGCTGTCACTAATTTTGATCCTGGGGCTGATCCAAAAGTATGTACCTCAGTCTTTGTCGTTCAGGGTTAATCCCGAAATTTCGGTCTAACTGTCCCGCCTAATCAGAGGAAGACTTCACCATGTCAGAAGCTACCAAACCTATGCCCAAGCGGCGATCGGTTGTCCAGTGGAGCCTTGTGGCGGGGCTGATGGCACTGGTGGCGATCGCCACGCTGCCCAGCTATGTCAGTGGCCAATGGCCGTGGAGTGCTGACTTACCAGTGCCTCACATCGAGAATGTTAGAGAGCTACTCAAAGCGCCGCTAGAAATTGACGAGTGGGAACCCACCTTTCACCAGGCCGTCAATATTGGCGGCAATCGCTGGAGTCTAGCCGAATATCGCCGTTCGGACGCGGCGGCAGATGAAACGGCATCATTTGGCCTACTGTTGCGCCCTCAAATGGCGGGTGATCAGCAACCTGAAGTCGAGTGGGTCGATTTGCGAGGCGCGCAAAGCTGGCAAGTAGATCAGCGCAATACCGTGCGGTTTACGACAGCGGCAGCGGCGGACAGCGCGACAGTCACGACGCGATATTTGCGAGGCGTTGATGAACGCACCACCTTTGCCGTAATGCAATGGTATGCCTGGCCAAGGGGCGGTCATTTTGCTCCGGGTCGCTGGTTTTGGCGTGATCAGGCCATGCAGTGGCGGCAGCGAGAGCGGCTGCCGTGGGTCGCAGTAAGTGTCCTGTTGCCGATTGAACCCGTTGGCGATATTCGGCCCCATACTGAAACGATCACAGCGATCGCTCAGGCGGTGCAGCAAGAGCTCATGTCCTCAATCTTTAATGCTGATTAACAGCCAATTTACCGTAAGAGCGCTTGGGAGGCCTGAAATCAAGGCTGGACCAGCCCTGAAGCGCACCTTTGCCAGAATTACTGGAAGCATAAAAGCTCTGGCAACACTGGTTTTCATCAAGTTCTTAAAGTCACTTCTAATTGACATCCATATATCAATTTTCTCAGGATTTAAACATATTTTATTTCAAAGACATTCCTGATCTAGTGCTATCGAGTGGGCTTTTCCCTGCTGGGCTTAATGGTCCCTTTTAGGTTTTGGATGAGTAATTTAGCTGGAATACTCTAATAACTAAATTTGTAAAGGAAGTCTTAAATGGTTTTTAGATCAAGGCTGGGCCTGCACTTGAGCGATCTATAGCTAGATCCACCAAACGTGTGAAAGCGATGGCATTGCTGACGTTTATGGAAGTTGTAAATCATCTCCAAACCACTGCCATTTAGAAACCTGCAATTTTTAAGGCAGCTGTCATTGCCTTTGGGGAGTAGACGCTATCAAGGTTTGAGCTAACTAAATATGAGTCTCATCCAGCCCTCGATTGCCGATGTTGAGGCAGTTTATCCCGAATCTCTCAGGCAATCTTGAAAAAGGTGGAAAAGGCATGTGTTATAAATAATCGCTGACCTAAAGCTGCCTTGGACTTGAGCAAGAAAACGATTATCTAGGTCGAACATGAAGGGAATGGCGACAAGCAATTTTAATCCGCCCCGGTTTGGGCGCAGGTGCTGCTTTTGGGCCAGTGCAGGAGCCCTCTCTTTAACCTTAACGCTGACGAGTGCCATGGGGGCGATCGCCGCTACGGCTGAATCTTACAAAGAAGACAACTCGATTCCGGCGGGGTGGCAACTGGCCGAAGTCGATCATCTGCGGGAACATCAAGGCAGTGCGGGACAGTCCCTAGCCGGACCCGACGGCAATCCTATAGCAGAGACTTCACCCGCTTCGCCAACGACTACCGGCCAGGCTGAACCAGAGCCTGAGTCTGCCCCTGCCGACGACTTCACTCCAGACCCCGACAATCTTGCTCCACTGCCTCTTCCGGCAGCGCCCCTCCCGGCTCCCGGCGTTAACCCACTGATTGATAGCGTGCTGGGACGCCAGCAAACAGATAATTTTGATTCCTATCGCCTAGGGCCAGGGGACTCATTTTTTGTCAATGTACGCCAGTTTCCTGACCTTAGCTTTCAAGCCACTTTAGACATTGAAGGCAACGTTGTTGTCCCGCTTCAAGGCGTTGTGTCCTTTAAAGGCTTAACCTTAGGCGAGTCGGAAGCGCTGATTGCTCAGGTGTATGATCAATATGTCGTCAATCCAGACGTCAGCATTACGCTGATAGCTCAGCGAGGCGTCGAAGTTACTATTCTAGGAGAGGTCGTGCGCCCCGGCTATTATCCGCTGGGAGCCCCGCAGATTGCTGCGGCTCTGCTGTCGGCGGGGGGCACAACTAATTCGGCGGATCTGCGCTCGGTGCTGGTGCAGCGGCGTTTGCCGGATGGTGAATTGCTGGAACGCACAATTGATTTATTTACGCCTTTAAAGGAAGGTCAAGAAATTCCTGACGTGGCCCTTCAGGATGGGGATGTGATCTTAGTGAGTCAGCTTGACCCAGCGGCACTGGATGAATATGACCGAGAATTAGTTTCGCGCTCAACCCTGGCAACGCCGACGATTACTGTGCGCTTTCTTAACTACGGCAGCGGCAGTTTAGGGGGGGGGACATCGGGATCGCTGACGGCGATCGAGCTACCCAACGGCAGTCGGTTTGCGGATGCTCTGGTGCGGGTCAGTTTAAATCCTGACACATCTAATTTGAACGAAGTGGCCTTAGTTCGCTTTGATGAAGAGGCTGGTCGGGCCGTTACGACTACGCTAAATGGCGGTGAAGCGTTCCGGGGGGTGCCCTCAGAAAATCCGCCGCTACAGCAAAATGACGTGATAATCGTGAACCGCACCATCCTCGCTAGATTGACCTATGCTTTAAACACTTTTACTCAACCCTTCAGGGATGTGCTGGGCTTTTTACTGTTCTTTGACCAACTCGCAGATTCTGCTGGTAATCTGTTTGGGCCTTAGTTATGCTTCTGGTCTGGATGTATCAAAGCTCCTTTTATTTGTCTTCAAACCTGTCGATTAAGTACTCCATCGTGAGTCAGTTGCTGCTATGGTAATGCCCCTCTTAAAACGGTATGGATTAGCCCTCAATCGATATAAATGGGTTGCTCTGGCTGCCTTTCTCGGTGCTCTGGGGGTATCTAGTGCATTGGCGGTTCAACCACCACCAGAAGAGCAATATCGCTCGACGGGAGTGTTGGTGCAGAATACCCCCGTGGTTTCTTTTACGACAACTGGGGTAGAGCTGCAGCAACAGGGGCAGGGCATCATTACCAAAGACTTTTTGCTCGCCGATATTTTACTGAGTCGGGTGGCTGAGCAGCTAGCGGCTGGCGGCTTGGAAGTGTCTCCCAGAAGCATTCGCACCAACACTAATATCAATATCAACACTAGCGGCGGCGAAGATGGCGGCGCTAACGTTTTGCAGAGCGTCAATGTGACGTATACGGCGGCTAATCCAGAAGAAGCTGAAGCCGTGTTGTCTGTGCTTTTTCAGGGCATGGTGGAGCTAAGTCGGGTTACTAATCGAGCCCGCCTCAGCACGATTGTGTCGGCGCTGGATGAGCGTTTGCCAGAGATTGAAGCTGAACTTCGAAACGCGGAGCAAGATTTAGAAGCCTACGATCGCCTGGAAGGACCGGCGATTCAAGCCGCATTAGACGGTAGCTTGCTCTCGGAAATTTCGGCGAGTCAAAACCAACGCCGCCAAAACTTGATTACCCTAGCGGGCCTTGAAGCCCAAATGCAAAGCTTGCAGGCGCAATTAGGACTGTCTCCCGAAGGGGCTTATGCGTCGTCGGCACTCAGCGCCGATCCGATTTTGCAGCAGCTACGGGCCAATATTTATCAGGCGGAATCACAGCTCAAAATTCTGTCTCAAGATTTGCGACCGGCTCACCCCACCATGATCGAGCTGCAGAACAATCTGAACGCTTATGATCAGCTGCTGCGCGAGCGCGCCGCTGAGATTATCGGCGGGGGCGGCCGGTTCGCGGCCATTCCCAGCGCCGATGTCATTCGGCAAAATAGCAATCTTGACCCGGCGCGGGCGGAGCTCGCCAATCAGCTGGTTGGCCTCAATACTCAACGGGATGCGTTGATCACTCAGCAGCAAGTGCTGGCTCAGTCTGAGCAGCAGCTGCGCGAGGCGTATTCGCGCTTGCCCAACAAACAGCTTGAACGCGATCGCCTTGCCCAGCAGGTTGCGCTCAAGCGGGCCCTCTACGACCAAGTGCAGGCCAAGCGCATTGATGCCCAAGCTGCCGAGGCGGAAACTGTCAGCAGTCTATCCGTGGCCAGCCCCCCAACAACAGAAGCAGTTCCGATCGAAGCGATGTCGCCAATCTTAGTTTTGATTCTGGGGGCGGCAGTGGGTCTGGGTCTCGGCGGTGGCTTGGTCTTTTTACTGGATATGCTCGACCCCACCGTTCGCATCTTCGAGGATTTGGAAAAACTATTCGAAGATCAAGATGTGCCAGTATTGGGCGTTATTCCCCAAGCCAACCTGCTGCGGGGTGAAACCGTGATCATTACAGACCCCAATCATCTCTGCAGCGATATCTATGAGCGAATGCGCAGCAACTTGGCGATTTCTGCTTTAGAGATCAATAACGGCAAGATTCCCCAAAAGGTTTTGGTGACCAGCGGGATTCCTCTGGAAGGCAAAACCACCACGGCCTTTAACCTGGCGATCGCCTCAGCTCGGGCAGGCCGCCGCACGCTAATTGTGGAAATTGATCTGCGCAAAGCTTCGGCAGCATGGCTCCTAGGTTTGGAACCCGATGAAGCGGCGCTGACCGATCCGCTGCGGCACTATGGTGGCTACCTCTCCGATCCGATTCGTATGGTACCGGAAGTCGCCAACCTGTACATTGCCCCCAGTGTTGGTCCCCAGCGCAATCCGGCTGCGATTCTAGACTCTAGCGAGATGCGAAGCTTTTTGAAGGATATTGAAGCGCGATTTGATTTTATCGTTTTTGATGCGCCTCACTTTACCGGCAGCAACGATGCGCTTTTGCTCGAGCCCCGCACCGACGGCATGGTAGTGATAGCGCGCCCTGGAGTAACTCGCAAACCCATCCTCACGGATATGATGGAGCAGCTCGAAGAGAAAGAAGACATCCGTGTTTTGGGAGCCGTTATTAATGGCGCAAATATGCCGATTGCCGTGGCCCAGATGCGCGATGACTCATTAACATTTGAAGACCCGGCTGATGTTAACGGCTCGGAAGCACCTGGACGCAGTCCGCAGCCAGCGCGCACTCCAATTGAGTTCTAAGCAGCGCTTTTGAAGGCCGTTGCTGCCAGACCGGTCGCCAAAAAGATGCACGCATAGGGGCCAAGCAAGGGTTCTAACTGTTGCACCATAGTCCCAGCGCTATCGATTTCAACACTTTGACCCAAAAACGCTGTGGCTGCCGTGGTGATGATAGCGCTCGCAATGACTCCGCCTAGCAGAATTGAAGCCGCAATATCAAATCAAGATTCGTCCAGGGCCTCTGACGTAGCGACCTGCTCTGACCATTTTTCTTACACTAAACTAGCATGAAGGAAAACGATGAATTTATGCGTTATCGTCAACTCCATAAGAGCGATTTATGAACTCTGTAAGCGTCAGCTCTAAGTAGCTTAGGTTAAAAAGTCCGAGGTATATTTCAGAGAATAAAGTTCGGATTTAGACTGACTGCGAGGGCAACGGATGGGAATGCGATTGCGAGTGTTCCTCACCCCTGAGGAAGACCGAACCCTGCGAGA
>JBCCNE010000065.1:0-13912 GCA_039026015.1 Cyanobacteria bacterium P01_C01_bin.70
CCTTAGCTGCGCCGCCGCTACAGGCACCGTCGCCCGAGGCTGCCCTCGATGCACCAGCAATTTGGCAACCGTCTGAACCCAAACAGCGGCGATCGCGTCCTTCTCAACCTATTCAACCCCTCCAACTCCCGATTGATTGATTGATGCTCGCTGGATACTGAACTCGCGTCGCCTGACACGAGCTGTCAAGCTACATCCGAGCCTCATGGCAAGGCAAATTTGGCCCGGGCGTTGACTTCGTTATCGGGCTGCGGACTCAGGAACTGCAGGTTCGCCTGAGAAACTCATTGAAGCGAGTTGCCAAAACTGAACGGTGGAGAGAAACCCAGTCCCTCAATGGTGACCTAAGTATTACGAAAGGCTCCGACAGAGACCGGGTTCCTGGAGCTGTGGAAACGCTGGCCGGCCGGTGCCTATGGTTGATATCGTCATGACTCTGGCAGCCTGCTGTTTTTGATAGCCCTCTGCTTGGGAAAAGATGTGTTAGCCTACTAGCAATTAAGGGACAACCATCTCCCCAATTTTGAGGTGTCTGGTATTATTGAAAACCTGTTGGGTAAAGCTTGTCGGGTTTGATCCGGCTGCTAGCTTAGATTCAGACCATTGTTGTAGTCTCTGACATTGATTCTGAAAGTACGACATGACTCAAGTCGTTATAGGTGAAAACGAAGGTATCGAATCGGCATTACGACGCTTTAAGCGTCAAGTTTCAAAGGGGGGTATTTTTTCTGAAGTTAAACGCCGCCGTCACTGTGAAACGCCCCAAGAAAAGCGCAAACGCAAGGCTGTGGCTCGACGCAAAAAGCGTTTTCGCTAAAGTACGCGAAATTAGCGACTGAGAAAACTGATTGTGCACGCTCTAGAGTGTCTTCCTCAGCGCTCATTGTCTGCCAAGTGTCAGAACGGACTATCCGAGCCCGAAATTAGGGTAGCCTTTGGCATGCCGATACCATTGAATCTGCCAGCCCTTGATAAACTTTCAGGCTCTATACATTAACAGATGTTCGTATCCTAATTTCGTTGAGGATTGCAAAGGTGCTCGTCTCATTCAGAAGTGTTGTCTCCATCAGCAGAAAATCGATCTTCTAAATCGCAAACCTCTGACAAATTCTCAGGATCAACGTAGTAGCAGACATCGTTGTCTTGACAGACGAACGCCCAGCCAGAATTTTCAACCCGCACTAGATTATAGGTGCCATCCTGAACAAAGTAGCCTTTGTGGTCACGGGTTCCAGGGGCGATCGCAAAGTTGTAAAAGCTTTTGTTCTTAGGGGCCATGACAGAAAACTAAAAGTGAAACTTCAGTGCCGATGAAAGATGAAAACTATAAAAAGCAACGATTTAGGTATTATCACTTTACAATGAAAATTCTTAGAAACGAGTTTGCTCTTGCCAAGAGAAATAAAACATAACTGCCCGTGAATCTAACCGAGGTGTTTTGATTGAGAAATCCCAGTGAGCGGCACCAACATTAAAAATTATTGAGTGCAAGCCGTGGAGGGTTGGTTACGAGTGTGACCTGTGAGTGTCTATCGGCCATGAATATGGTTCCGGACCGTTCGATTTTCCCCGAGTAGTCCATAACACTATTGACTATATCAGCAATAAAAATCGAGCCTTCACAATTAGAGTGAAGACATTCGTACCTGACTCCTGCTCCCTAGTAATTCATTTGAACTGTATTTCAATTCAAAATATTGCAGGTTAACAATTAAATCACTATATATCTGTGTGCTAGAGATAATCGGCCTCTAATGGGAAATATATGTTAAAATAAACTCTTTTGAGTGCTTATGGAGCTTATTGCAAAATAGCCGTGTCGTAGAGCGATATAAAGTCAATATTAGCTAAGCCTTTTGTAGCTATAAAGTCTATTTCATTAATAGTTGATTCTATCTTTATAGTTTATGGCTTCCTTGAAGGATATTCGTTGATTAGTTATCAGTTAAAAATCTACTATTCGAGATATTTTCAAGAAATTTAAGCGCTGATTTTTTATGCCAAAAGTATCCGTTATTTTAAATACTTACAATAGTGCTAAGTTTATTCTGGAGACAGTTTCCACAGTTCAAAATCAAACGCTTTCTGACTTCGAGCTATTGATTATAGACGATGGTTCAACTGATGATACGCTTGAGATCGTCTCCTCTATTAAAGATTCGAGAATTCAAATTTATTCATACGATAACGCAGGAATTGCTAAAAGCAGAAATAGAGGACTGAGTCACTCATCTGCAGAATTTATCGCCTTCTTAGATCATGATGATCTTTGGCATGAGTGCAAATTAGAAAATCAATGGCGCTTGCTCATAGAAGTTCCTGATGCCTGTCTCGCTTGTAGCTGGATTGAGATGATCAGCGAATCGGGTAATTTCATTCGTTATTGCTCGACTGTTAGTAGTAATAACAATGTGCATAAGAAGATTCTGACTAAAAACTTTCTTCAAACGGCCTCAAATCCACTGATGAGAAAAGAGCATATTTTAAGAGTTGGCGGGTTTGACGAAGATATCTATGGTGCGGATGATTGGGATCTTTTTATCCGCCTTATCTCTCAGGCTCCCATCGTGATTAGTCCAAGATATGAGGTTTACTATCGCATTGTAAAAGGTTCTGGGTCAGCAAATGTAGGAAAAATAGAACAAGGGTGTCTTAGAGTGATCGATAAAGCCTTTGATAAATCACCCGTGGAGTTATACCCGATTAAGCAAGAAGCGCTGGGGGTTATTTATCAATTTCTATGCTACAGACTAATCGAAGAAGTTCCTAATAGTCTGAGTGGAATTAAAGCCTTTAAATATCTAGCCAAGTCTTACCAATACAGGTCAAGTCTTTGGAGCTCTTGGGCGATCGCTAAAGTCTTTTCTGAAGCTGCTCTAATTTCTGGTCTTCCACCACAGCTTTCTAGATATGTCCTCACTACAGCGAAATCTTTGATGCCTAGAAAATCAGGTTTTAAGGGTTGAAAAATAATCGTCAGAAAGTTCTTACCTCAGTCCTTTAAAGTAAAAAAGTGATGTCGATGTTGTCGGCATCACTTTAAAACGCTTAAGAGAATGTAACTTTGAAGCAATCTGTAAACTACGCGTGCTGCTTCTTGCGGCTAACGAGGGAGCCGCCAAACAACAGACCAACACTAGCGAGGCCGAGCAGACTTGCCGGCTCGGGAACTGCGGCTGCAACCTCAAAGGCTACCCGGGTTTCGCGAGGAGCATCACCGGTGAAATCGTTGAACAGCTTAGCGCTATCGAAATCGCCCATGAAGTTTACGAAAGCATCGAAGTTGAACCCGCCAGAGCTATTTGCGGAACCTCCAACGCCTGCCTCATTAGCAATATCCGCGCCTGTGAAGGTTGCAACCAAATCATCGCCTTTAAAGAATTCGATGATATTAAAGGTATCCACAGATCCCCAGAAAAATTCAAATACGCCGTCTAAATTAGAAACGTTAATTGGATCAATTGCACCAGAGGGTATGTTTTCAGCACTGGTGACGTTGTAGGAAAGAACGCTGTCGGAATCGTCAACGAAGTCTCCTGCAGGGGCGTTGATGTCGCTACCGGGAGTCTTCGCGCGACTAGGGATGTCTATGTCGGTAATAGCACCACCCTCAACGTTGAAGCCGGCGCTTCCCAAATCGACGCATTTGCCTGTCAGGCAAGAGTTGCCCTTGAGTTCGAAAGTAACTGCCTCAGCTGGGCTCGCCCACAATGCTCCTGCAGATGCAACAGTGGCAAGGGCAGTAGTAGACAGCAGACCGAACTTAGTCGTGTTGTTCATCGTGTGTCCTTGAGTAATTCAGTAATTTGCAAAATCTGAAGATCTCGGTAGATATGCACTTGAATTGGCAGATGGACACGCTGCTTTATAATTCCCTGAACCTATGTAATTACATCCACCATGAGAGTGCATTGTTTTATGGCGGATTTTACGTGAGCTTTATTCATGAGTCCGTAAATGTAATACGTTCATATACCGGCATACACGTAAAGTTGAGGTGAAGCAATTGTGTGATCGGCGTCAACTTTATTTGGTGATCAAGCTTTGCCTGGATTAGATCATGCACTTCTTGAGAGGGGCGATATTGACGTGCTCCTTGCTGAAAGAAGAATGCAGACGATTGGGCGGGGGGCTACTGTGGAACTCAACACGGTGAAGAGGTTGATTTGAAGCACTAAAAATCCACCTCAGGGATCTTGGGCACCCATGAGGTGGATTGTGAAAGAGCACAGTTTGTCGTGCCCGTATATTTGCTGAGGGTTGATGGAGGCTTAAACTGGGGCGGGTGAGAGCGCCAGTAGCTCGCCAAGGGGACTGGTTAGCAGATCGAGTAGATTATCAACGGATTCAGCAACTTCTACGGTGTCTGCGCCGAGGGCAACGGTGCCGGTGAGGAGACCGGAATCGAGACTGAGCGTGCCGCTGGTTTCAGTGAGGAAGGCGATCGCCTCTTCATTCAGCGCTGCCAAATCGACGCTGGTTTCGAACGGCTCGCCGGTAGTAGAGGTCGCCAGAAAATCGAGCTGGCTGCCAATCAGCGATGCGTCAATCGACACTCCAATCAGGAAGTCAAAGATGGCATCACTCACCATCTCATCCACTTCAAAGCTGGTCTCGACTTGCCCCAGCACGTCACTTAATGGAGTATCCAACGCCAGAGTTGCCGTGCCGTCGCTTAAGGCAAGCTCTCCCGATAGGCTATCTAAGGGAATGTCGAAGCCCGTGTCGAAGGCTAAGGGCACTTCAATGTTGCCCGTGAAAAAGTTGACAATGGCCGTAGCATCGCCAACAGGAGTGGGCACGTCGAACTCAATTTGGGCCTCAGGACTAAACGGCACTATGAACTCAAGGTCACCGGCTGGGGTCGCTAAGTCAATATCAAGGTCGCCGTTGGCAAAGTCGATCGCGCCTTCAAGCAGGCCCAGAGGCGTTTCGGCGCTTACCAGCAGTGCGCCATCATCAATCGGGAAGGCCGTTTCTATTTCAGAAAGAACGAAGTTCAATCCGTCAGAGGCAAAGGTCGCTAGATCGAAATCGACCAGTTCGTACACGGCGTCGTCGAAGGTGAGACTGGCATTGGCGATGCCGCCAACTAGAGACAGGTCACCGATCGCGCCATCCAGCAGTGCGCCCACTTCGGTCAGCAGGGTTGGGGCATCAACCTCAATGGCAATGGGTTCGCCCTCTGCGGGAGCAAGAGTGCCGCTCAAAACCCCAGACGTGATGTCAAAATCACCGGTTGCGGTAGCTAGGGTGTCAATGCCATCGAGCACAAAGGCTTCGGCGTCGGGGCTAAAGGCGGCAACGAGGTCAAGTACAGCGGTCGAATCCAGGAACTCAAAATCAGGTGTAAAGCTAAAGGTGGCGTCAGGCAACACCAAGAAGCTCGACAAGTTTGGTAGCATAACCCTTTCTCAAATGAAGAACATCTAATTTAATCGGGCGCGTGCTCATAGAGGAGCTTAACGGATTTTTAGGAAACTGTGGAAATTCTTCATAAAGTAGTGACAAAGGCTACATGGTTTGTCAGTGAAGAGGAAATTATTCCTCAGCAGTTGAATCCAAAGCTGGCTCAGTGTCTGCCGCCTGGGAGTCGGGGAGGGCGATTGCCAGTTGGTAAATTTCCCGCTTGCTATACGGAGTTTCGTGGGCGAGCTGACGGCTAGCGTGCGATCGCGACATGCCCGTCGCCAACAGCTGCAGGAGCCGCTGCTGCAAATCTTCGACTGATAGTGCGGGCTCAGCGGCGGCAGTTTTGCCAGCAATAACGAGGGTGAATTCGCCTTTGGGGGGCGTGGTGGTGAAGTGGGCGATCGCTTCGGCCAGAGACCCACGCCAGACTTCTTCGAACTGTTTGGTAAGTTCGCGGGTGACGGCTAAGCGGCGCTCGGGTTCAAAGGCGGCTTGCAGATCTTGCAGGGTAGTGAGCAGTCGGTGGGGCGCTTCGTAGAGCACGAGCGTGCGCGGTTCGGTGGCGAGGCGGGTGATGTGCTCGTGGCGATCGCGACCCTTGGTGGGCAAAAATCCTTCGAACGCGAACGGCTGCGGCGGCAGTCCCGAGATGCAGAGGGCCGCGATCGCGGCAGTGGCACCGGGAATCGCGACGACTTGAATGTCGGTGTTAGCACAGGCTTCCACCAGCTCAAAACCTGGATCAGAAATCCCCGGCATGCCTGCATCACTCACTAGCGCCAAGTCTTTTCCCTGTTGGAGGTGGGTGAGAAGTTCCGGCAGGCGTTTGCGCCAATTGTGAGCATGGTAGCTAGTTTGAGGCGTCTCAATTTGAAAGTGGTGCAGCAGCTTGCCGGTATGGCGCGTATCTTCAGCGGCGATCAGGGCGACCTGCTTAAGCGTGTCAATCGCCCGAAAGGTCATGTCGGCGAGGTTACCAATAGGCGTGCCGACAATGTAAAGGGTGCCATTACCGTAGAGATCCGTCACTGCTAAGGTTCCTGCATTCTGTGCTTCAGAATAAACGAGTTTTTACGCGGCTCAAATCAATGGTGGAAGCATAACCGAGATCTCACTGCAGTGAGCAAGTAGAACCCAAAAGCGTCAATTGGCGAGCGATCGCCGTACGATAATGATCAAAGCCCGGTAGTTCATTTGGCGAAGTTGGCCATGGCCTTGTCATCCCGCTTCGTTCATAGCGACCCCGATATTTGGGGGGGACGCCTGTTTTTGTAGACACCCGTGTACCTGTGAAAACCCTGCTTGATTATCTTGAAGCGGGTGATTCATTAGAGGTTTTTTTAAAACCATTTTCCGAGTGTCAGCCGAGAACAAGCGATCGCAGCGCTTGAATTAGCAAAAGCCATGTCGACCGCCGAATCCAGCTTGATGAATGTGTCCCACGTCCATTAAAGCGTGAGCTTGACGAGTATGAGGTGTGCACAGTTGTGGAGATGGGTTGGTCAGGGAAAAAGAACGATGAACTGCTGAGGGTGATGATTCAGAACGGTTTCACAATTCTCCTTACTACTGATGATTAAAATTTGCGTTATCAACAGAATTTGCAACAGGCTGGAGTAGCAGTTGTTGTTCTTGTCGCCGTCAGCAACCAGTTTTCTGACTTATTTTCCCCTCGTGCCAGATGTTCGTAGCGGGTTGAATAAAATCGATCCAGGAGAAGTCGTTGAAGTTGGCGGCTCTTAAAAATTTTGTTTGATATTCGAGTTTATTGCCAACGGATGAAGCGGCACATAGATTGATGAAGCGGCACATGGATGGAGACAAGTCAGGTGAAAACAGGCGTTTTTGTCGGACTGATTACCGTGGACTGCATTTATCAAACTCGGCAGGTGCTGCAGCCCAATGAAAAGCAGGTAGCGGAGTCGGTGCTGCTGGCGGCGGGTGGTCCGGCGACGAATGCGGCGATCGCCTTTAGCGCCTTGGGCGGACACGCGCGACTGGTCGGCGCTTTGGGGCAGCATCCTTTAGCTGCAGTGGTGCGCGATGATTTGGCCCAGCAGGGCGTTGAGCTGGTGGATTTGCTGCCCGATATTCGCGTGCCGCCGCCGTTTTCTTCGATTGTGGTAAACGTGGCGACGGGCGATCGCGCCGTTATTTCTCGCAATGCTGCAGATCGGCCTGTGCCCCAAATGCTACCGCTAGACGTGTTGCCTCAAGCTGACTGCGTGCTAATAGACGGACACCAGATGGCGATTAGCGAAATTCTAGCGGCCCAGGCACAACAGCGAAACATTCCCGTCGTAATCGATGGTGGTAGTTGGAAGCCTGGATTCGACAAAGTGCTGCCGCTGGCAACGGCGGTTGTGGCCTCGGCTAATTTTTCGCCGCCGGGTGCCGGGACGGAGCATCAGGCGATCGCCTATCTGCGATCGCTACAGATTCCTCAAGTAGCAGTAACGCGCGGGGAACGTCCGATTCTCTACTGCACAGCCGCCCAGTCTGGGGAGCTGACGGTGTCTCAGATTCGGCCGGTGGATACGCTAGGGGCAGGGGATATTTTCCACGGGGCGTTTTGCGCGGCTTACGGCTCGTCGGCTGCGTTTTTGCCGGCCCTGGGTAAGGCGGCAGGGGTGGCGACGCTGGCCTGCCAGTCGTTTGGGACGCGGCGGTGGATTGAGCAAGTGGCGAGTGTGAGGATGTGAGGGCGGGTAATGTGGGGGGCGAACGACCATTCGCCCATATGAGGAGAGCCGATCTAAAGGGCTTTGGGTTGATGATTTTGGATTTTCGGAGCGTTCTAGTTTTCAGTGTGTAAGACCGCTTCTAAGAACCGAGAACCAAGAACCACTCAAGCCCAATTTACCGCCCACATCCGAAGCGCAAGGATAGGATTTCGGTGAAAATACGGGACGCGGCGATCGCTGAGGTAGGGGCATGGGTAGACTAAGCCTGGATTTTTTAGAGCACTGTAATATAAGGACTTTGATATGGCGTACGAAAATGAGTTGGCGATCGCGCAAAAGGCAGTGATGGCGGCGGCTAAGCTCTGCGAAACCGTGCGCCAAAATATGGTGATGGAGGCGATGGAAAAGTCGGACAAGAGTCCGGTCACGGTGGCGGACTACGGCTCCCAAGCCGTCATCTGCAAAGCGTTGAGCGAATCATTTCCGAATGATCCGGTGGTGGGGGAAGAGGATGCAGCAGAGCTGCGATCGCCGGAGATGAGCGATCGCCTAGGGCAAATCACCCAATTTGTTGCCGGGGTAATTGGCCAGGTTACCTCTGACCAAGTCGCCCAGTGGATTGACCACGGCAACGGCGCACCGACCAATCGCTTTTGGACATTGGACCCGATCGATGGCACCAAGGGATTTTTGCGCGGCGATCAGTACGCGATTGCCCTTGCCCTAATCGAAGATGGTGACCTCAAGGTGGGCCTTCTCGGCTGTCCGGCCCTTGACTTGGGCCAGGGGACAACGGGCCTCTTATTTACTGCAGTTCGCGGCGAAGGGGCTTACATGCAGCCTATCGCCGGTGGAGACGCTACGCGCATACAGGTGGTGCAGGCTGGGGACACGGCTCGACTGCGGTTTGTGGAAAGTATGGAAGCTAGCCACGGCAATCAAGCGCAGCAGGAGGCGGTGGCTCAGGCTGTCGGCATTACTCAGGCGTCGGCGCGTATGGACAGTCAAGCAAAATATGGTGCTGTTGCAGCGGGCAATGCGGCTCTATACCTACGTCTGCCGTCGCCCAAATATCCCGACTATCGCGAAAAGATTTGGGATCACGCTGCCGGGGCGATCGTGGTAGAAGAGGCTGGCGGCAAGGTCACTGATATGTACGGCAAGCCCCTCGACTTCTACACCGCTGCCAAAATGAACGACAATCGCGGGGTCGTGGTGAGCAATGGCACGATTCACGATGCGGTGATGACGGCACTAAAGTCTGCATAATACAGATTCTCCAAACTCTGGCTACACATCCTGTTCCCCGGCCCTCTTGCTCCCAAAGCTCTCCATTTCGATCTGTAGTGCTATTCCAGAGAAATAGAAATCCGGCCCCTATGGAAATATCCAATACATGCAGAATTAACCAGAGGCTATCGTCCTTTAGCGATTAAGTCCTCATGGGGAAAGCGATTCAGCCCCTCTAGCAGTTTTTGCGGAGCGGGCGCGATTATGCTGATGCCGCCAGCCTTCTGGCTTTAATTGATAACGCGCCCTGAGGGACTGGATTCTTTGCCTCCCAGGCTTGCCGACCTGAAGCAATTACCTAATGGTGCCAAAATAGTGCCATGGCAAACAGGGGCAACGAGGGGTCGCCTTAAGGAACCTAACAGCAAGCGGTTCTCGAAGCCACTGCCACGGTGTCTTCAGCGATCGCCTCAGCAGCAGCGTCAGTCAAATTGGCTCCGACTAAATCGCCCCCCTCAGCACAGGCACCAGATCGATGGGCCGGCTGCAAATTGGCACTGTCAACGGTTGTGTCACTCAAGTTAGCCCCTCGCAGGTCGGCGGCTTCGAGGTCTGTTGATCGCAAATCGGCCCGGATCAGATTGCTGCCCAGCAGCGTGGCTCCTTTGAGCACAGCCCCAGTAAGATTGCCCCCTTCTAAGTGGGCCCCACTGAAGTCGGCATCAGTGAGATTGGCACTCTTCAGATTGGCATATTTGAGGTTAGCGCGGGTGAGGTTAGCCCCGCTGAGGTTGGCCCCACTGAGATCGGCGTGGCTGAGATTGATGCCGCTGAGGTTGCAGTTGCTCAAATCAGCATTGTGAAGAATCACGCCAGAAAAATTGCGATCGCCTCGATTATATTCGTATAAAAAACCTTGAACATGCATGATTTCACCTGGATATTTCTATTCATTCGAACCAAACTTGGCTCAGCTTTTTAGTCGCCAAACGCCAAATATTGCTCAACAATCTCGCCGATTTCAAATAATGAAAAACCGACCCCAAAAAAACTTGACGTCAACCCCCTAAAATTGCGCTCTCGATAACGAGTAATCTGGCAGCTGCAATCAGTTCCAAGCAACGGATATAGCGCAACTTCCAAGATGCTTTTGCTCTTTCAAGGAAGTGGAAGGAAAATCTTCAGTGTGTAGAAACGTAAGTTAATTTTGAGAGATTGATATTAAAGTTTTGCTCCCGACATTTTTATTGTTACAAGTTTATACTCGTCTGCGTGAAATCGTTTACACTCCGAAAAAGAGTTGCATTACTTGAATATTTTTGGCTGGAGAGGTTAGTAGGTAGTTGAGGCCGGTGGCGTGAGTGGAGTGATAGGGCCTTGGCAGAACCTGTTTTGAGGGCTGTGGGTGACAAGGTCGTCTATTGCTTGTGGCCTTCTCTCACTCTGCACTGTACAACCGCGAAACGATGTCTCGCAGTCGATTCTCAAGCAATTCCGCATTCCGCAGGCCAACCGTTAGTTTGCTGAAGTGTCTGGTGCACCGTTGAGCGACCAACGATAATCAACTTCTAGGCCAGTGCGTTGGCAGTCTTCTTCAAGCTGGCGCTGTTGTGAGAGAGCTTTTCTCAGCGTGATGATTAGTTCATTAACTTCATTTTTAAGCTGTGGGTGCTCGTAAGCGGCAAAGAGCGTCTGTTGCTCTAGCAGCCGCAGCAGTAGCTCATAATGGACGTGAGATGGAAGGGGAATCGGCTCATTCATAGATGAGAGTGGCAAGGCTACTGTAGACGTTAAGAGAGCACATTAGGCGTATAGAGCCGCGATCGCCTGTTGCAGATCGGCCTGACGCATGAGCGATTCTCCCACCAAGATGCCCTGAGCGCCAGCCGCTTGCACGGTGGTCACGTCAGCGGGCTGATGAATGCCCGACTCACTGACAATAAAGCAATCGCGCGATTGCATCGACTCCCGTCGCTGCGCCAGCAGATGTTCGGTGGTTTCGAGGGAGGTGACAAAGGTTTCTAAATTACGATTATTGATGCCAATCAGTTGAATCGACTCAATCGCTAGCACCCGATCCAGCTCGTGCAGGGTATGCACTTCGACGAGGGCGCGCATGCCCAGGGCCTGGGCAATTTTGGTGAAATAGCGCAGGTCTTCATCACTTAAAATGGCCGCAATCAGCAGCACGGCATCGGCTCCTCTAACCCGTGCCAGATACATCTGATACGGATAGATAATGAACTCCTTGCAGAGGAGGGGGATTTCCGTCACCGCTCGCACCGCCGATAGGTAGTCGAAACTGCCTTGAAAGAAAGTTTCATCGGTGAGCACCGACAGGCAGGTCGCGCCGCCAGCTTGGTAGGCTTGGGCGATCGCTACCGGATCAAAGTCTTCACGAATAACGCCTCGGCTGGGTGACGCCTTTTTGACTTCAGCAATCAGGGCTGGAGTGCGATCGCTCTGCCGCAGCGCCGCCAGAAAATCTCGTGTGGGAGGCGCACTCAGCACCTCCCGCTGCAAATCGGCCAGCGGGAGGTGCTGCCGCAGCCTGGCAATTTCTCTTTCTTTTTGCCAAACGATTTTTTCCAGGATATTTTGGGGCTCAGCACCGGGAGCCTTAATTCGATAAGTCAGACTTTGCACAGACACTTCAGGATAAGGGGGCCGACGGCGAATTTCCATGAAAACAGGCCTCATGCGCTAACGACAGCGCGCTTAAATGCTTCATCCATCACTTCTGAAAGCGTGGGGTGAGTATGAACACAATAAGACAAAGCCGTAACAGTTTGCCCTTGAGCGATCGCATTTGCGGCCTCTTGAATCAGGTCAGACGCATGTAGACCAATAATATGTGCCCCCAGTATCTCGCCTGTGTCTTGGCGATAAATGACTTTGGCCAAACCGTCCGATTCCCCTTCAGCCAGAGCCTTGGAGTTGCCCTTGAAATAGGTTTTTACCGTGGCAATGGCAAAGCCGTGCTCGGCGGCGTAAGCTTTAGCCTGCGGTTCAGTCATACCGACAAAACTCACCTCAGGATGGGTGAAGGCGGCCGCTGGGATGCTGCGATAGTTCACCGTGCGGGACTCACCATAAATGTTGTCAACCGCCACAACGCCTTGGGCAGAAGCCGCATGGGCCAGCATCATCTTGCCGGTGGCGTCACCAATGGCCCACAGGTGGGGCACGGGTTGACCATCTCGCAAGACGCGCAGTTCTTCGTCAACGGTGATAAAGCCTCGGCGATCAGTCTCAACCCCCACCCGCTCCAGGCCCAGATCTTTGGTGGCGGGAATGCGCCCAGTGGCGACGAGGCAGGCGTCTACTTCCAAAACGTCAACAATTTCCTTGGTTTCGCGATCGGCAAGCTCAATCACTACGGGCGCCCCCGGCGTCACTTTCATCGCGAGAACGCCCGCGCGGGTTTCCACTGGGCGCGGCCCAATCAAGACCCGCTGAGCAATTTTGGCAATGTCCGGGTCAAAGGTGGGCATCACCTGATCGAGGGCCTCCACGATGGTGACTTCTGAGCCCAAGGCCGTGTAAATATCGCAGAATTCCAGGCCGATGTAGCCGCTACCGATAATCGCCACCCACTCCGGCAGCCACTCCAGCTTCAGCGCTCCATCGCTAGTGAAGACAGTTTTATTATCAATTTCGATGCCTGGCGGCACAAAGGGAATCGAACCGGGAGACAGCATCACGTCAGTGGCCGTAATCGTCTGGTCACCCGACTCGGTGGTGACGACCACTTTTTGCTCCCCTGCCAGACGACCCCAGCCTTGAATTACGTCAACGCCGAGCCGCTTAAGGCTGTTAGTCATATCGCCTTGGATTTTGCTAACGAGGTTTTTAGCATGATCGGCGATCGCTTCGCGGTCGAAAGATACCCCACCCACTTGAATCCCCAGGGATTTGAGGTGATGTTCATTACGCAGTTCGCGGACTCGTCCCGACGCGGCCAACAAGGCTTTGGAGGGAATGCAGCCGCGATTAACGCAGGTGCCACCCATATCAGCGGCTTCAATGATGGCCGTTTTGAGCCCTCGGCGAACGGCATGAATAGCGGCCCCGTGACCACCGACTCCAGCACCAATAATCACCAAATCGTAGTCAAAGGCCTGACTCACAACATTCTCCTAAAATTGCAGCACACTCTAAAAGCTAGCGCCTAGCAAGCACAATGAGTATTCACGATTGCCTGCCTGAACAGCCTTTCTATTAAACCTTATCGGAAATTGCACCCATAGCATTAGCCTCAGGAGCATCACCCCGATTAAGCCCGTGAAAATGATCTATGCTGAGTCGTAATCAATAAACAGAGGCTCACTCCCATTTATATCGATGTCGCGTTGTTGTCGATATCTGCAATGACAACGCGACATTGGGACTATATGGTCTGGTGCAGCAGCGATCGCTTCTCAGGGCAGCAGCCACCCACTCACAGAGCTTTTAATTTCATCTGGCAGTCTAAAAGCGATGACCAGAGCGTTCGAGGGCTCCAATGCCAGCACTGGCGAGGAGGCTAAAAATGAGGCAAGCTTTGATGCGTTTCTGAGGCCAGCTGCCGATTAGTTCACAGGGAA
>JBCCNE010000066.1:0-13896 GCA_039026015.1 Cyanobacteria bacterium P01_C01_bin.70
AAGAGGAAGCGATCGCGCCAGCGCTGGAACGGCTGAGAGTTAATGTTTTCGTCGTCCTTGGTGAAGTCCAGACCGCCGCGCAGACACTCATAAACGGCGCGACCGTAGTTCTTTGCCGACAGACCTAGCTTGGGCTTAATGGTGCAGCCCAACAGCGGACGACCATACTTGTTTAAGCGATCGCGCTCAACAGTAATCCCGTGGGGTGGCCCCTGAAACGTCTTGAGATAGGCCACAGGAATCCGCAAATCTTCCAAACGCAGAGCCCGCAGCGCCTTAAATCCAAACACGTTCCCGACGATGGAGGTCAACATGTTGGTGACAGAGCCTTCCTCAAACAAATCGAGGGGGTAGGCAACGTAGCAGATGTACTGGTTATCTTCACCAGGCACCGGCTCAATGTCATAGCAGCGACCTTTATAGCGATCGAGGTCGGTTAGCAAGTCTGTCCAAACGGTTGTCCAAGTACCGGTAGAAGATTCAGCAGCGACTGCGGCTGCACATTCTTCAGGGGGTACACCGGGCTGCGGAGTCATCCGGAACGCTGCCAAGATGTCCGTATCTTTTGGGGTGTAGTCAGGGGTGTAGTAGGTCAGCTTGTAGTCCTTTACCCCGGCCTGATATCCAGATTTTGACTGAGTCGACGTCTGTGAGTAAGACATATCTCCCTTCCTGTGAGGTTCGTAAAGACACCACGCGATTTCCCGCTTAACAGCGGGAGTGCCCAAATGGCTGCACTGGTTGAAGACTAAAAATCTCTCGCCAAAGCAGGTGGCAGTTTGTAATTAGCATTCCAGCGGTTTACCGGCATGACTTGCCTCAGTCGGGTTCCACTACTGGAGTTCGGGAGTCCTGCAATTCCCTATGCTTTTTAGAATACTATCAGCGTTCCGATAAGCCTGATTTCGGAAGATCTGTATAGAATCATAAATAAAAGTTATGTAGACACATCTCACAATTTTGCGAGATGTCTCGCCGTATTAACCATCTCTTTCTTTGTGTCGACAAAAGCGGTAATGAATACTTTTCCTGTGCTGAAAAGATAATGCGGTGCGGCCGCCTTCATTTCCTATTTTTCCCACAATGTCTTAATTATGCTGAGGCAACGCCTGCCGATGCCCGACATTAAAGCTTGGGTTTTTAGGAGATTACATGACGTCCGCCATCGACTTTCGTAGACCTTATAGTCGTATGCAGAAGAGTTTTACCGGGTTGACGGAGTCCTGATGGCGGAGCGACTGCAAAAAATTTTGTCGCAGTGGGGAGTCGCCTCCCGGCGTCAGGCCGAAAGTTTGATTGCAGCAGGCCGCGTTCGAGTGAATGGCACGGTTGCAGAGTTAGGGCAAAAAGCAGACCCACAGCGCGATCGCATCAAAATAGACGGTCGAGAGCTAACCGGTCGCGATCGCCCTCACGCATATTATGGATTGCTGCACAAGCCCTTGAGAACGGTATCGACCTGTCAAGACCCGCAAGGACGCCGCACCGTCCTTGATCTATTGCCGCAGAAACTACAGCGGGCCAGCGGCATCCATCCAGTGGGCCGACTCGATTATCACTCCACCGGAGCGCTGATTCTGACCAACGACGGCGAGCTGACCTATCAACTGACCCATCCTCGACATCACGTTCCCAAAACCTATCGCGTGGTAGTTAGAGGCTGCCCTAGTGCTGATGCGCTCAAGCGGTGGAGGGCAGGCATTTTCCTGTCGGGTTGCCAGACGGCTCCGGCAAAAGTCACGGTTTTGTCGACCAAATCTCCCGGACAGACTGTTCTAGAGGTTGTTTTATGGGAAGGTCGTAATCGACAAATTCGCCGGACTGCCGAACAATTGGGTCATTCGGTCATACATTTGCATCGAGTAGCGATCGGCCCAATTCACTTGGGCAGCTTGAAAAGCGGCCACATTCGTCCGCTGACCTCACGGGAACTCAATCAACTGCGACAGGCGACTAATACTGCTGAAGAAGTTATCTACACGACAGACAGTTGAAAATTTGACAAACTCCCGTCTTTTAATGATCTTGGGTCTACACGATACCGTTATTATCATCTAGTATGCATCTCCGACAGGTTTGATGAAGAGACAGCCCCCTAGCATTCACCAACTCCATCGAGAGCAATTGGTCTATATCGGTCAAATTTTGCGAGAAGCTCGTGAAGCGGCGGGCTTTTCTCAGACGCTATTGGCAGAAAAAACGCTAATTCGTCGAAGTTTATTGCATGCAATTGAAACGGCCGATATTAGTCAACTGCCGGAGCCCGTATACACCCGAGGCTTAATTCGACGCTATGGGGACAGTCTTGGACTAGACGGCGAAACCCTGGCAATTCAGTACTTTACGCCAACTAGCAACCACCGACCAACCCGTTCTTTCTGGCGACTGCCGGTGACCCCGCAGTTACGGCCCGTACATTTATATCTCACCTACGTAGTTCTCATTGGGATTGCGATTAGTGCGCTGTCCTATACGCTGCAGCGAATGACCTATCAAAACAGCACGCTACCGGTTTTAGAAGGTGAAACTGCCGAATCAGCGACGATGCCTGAGGATGGCCCGGAGGCTGAAGCTGATTCGACCGAGGCCACAGATGCCCCCGCGCTGCCTCCAGAGGTAGCAGAGTCACCAGTCCGTGTGACTGTAGAGCTACAGGGCCAGTCGTGGCTGCGGGTGACGAGCGACGGTCAGGTGACCTTCGAAGGCATCATGAAGGAAGGGGACTCAAAAATTTGGACGGCGGAAGAACAGTTGCGTATCCGGGCTGGAAACGCGGGTGGCGTCATGGTCTCGTTTAATGAAGGCAACTCGCGGGTGCTAGGCCAGCCTGGTACCGTAGCCGAAGCCGTCTATCCTCCACCCAACACGGCTCAGTTGAGCACTCCTTAAATTCGTGCCATGAGCTCAGCTTGGCCAAACAAATTCTTGGCAGCGCATCATTTACACAGTTGACAAAGATAGTAAATTTGCGCCTTTAAGCAAGCTTATAACCTTTGAGGCCGCTTCTTTCTGGCGACCACAAGGCAAAAATTCAAGGATGCTGAAGCCGACAATATCGAAGCGTTTGCTTAGCCTGATCAGCAAATTTTGCAGCCGGTCAAGGCGGACACCGCCAGGACTTGGGCACGCAACGTAGGGAAACTCCTGGGGAGAAATGACATCCAAGTCAAGATGAACGTACAGCTTGTTAGACCCTACTTTCTCTAGCCTTGAAATTAACCGCTCATAATTGCCGCTGTTGATTTCCCGAGGAGGGAATACAGCAAGTCGATTGTGGCGAATAAATTCCTGTTCAGGCGAATCAAGTTCCCTTAACCCCACTAGAAATATTTGACTGGCACTTAAGCTTGAGAAGCGGTGACTCAAAATAGTGCGGTCACCTTCACCCAGCAATAAGCGTAAAGGCATGCCGTGAAAATGATGGCTAGGTGAAGAGATAGGCGTATTTAAATCACCGTGAGCATCTAGCCAAATAATGCTTAAAGATGAATCATACCGCTTGTTCAGAAAAGAAATGGGAGCAATCTCAATGCCGCAGTCGCCACCAAGTGTAAAAATTTTAGCGGGATTTTCAGAGTGAAGAATTCTATTCGCTGCTAAAAATTGATTAAGGATTTGAAAGTATCCCAATATATTTTTATCGGAGGCTAGAGAATAAGTTGACGAAACAGGAACCTGGATAAAATCAAATTCATCAGACAAGAATTTATAGAGAAGTTGGGCACCTTTATAAAGCTCAATTCTTGATGCCCCTTGCCACTGAGGAAAGAAAAGATTCAGGCGTTTGCTCAAAGGCTTTTGCATGGATTCCTTGAAGAGCAGAATTTTGGGGGGATTTAAGCCAGAATATTGGATTTGTGGCGCTTTTTGGCAAGTGTTCACTTTCGAGTGGCTGATGAAATTGAGACGAGCACGGCAATGCTGATTTCCCTAGGGGCTGTCATCATTTAGCGGTCAAGTCCTTATGTGGAAAACATTTCAGCCCCTAGCTTGTTTTGCGGAGCCCGGGCGCGGGTGTGCTTACACCGCAAGCATTCTGGATTTAATTGATGATGCGCCCTAGGTTTCTAGCATTAATTGACGACGCGACCCGAGGACCATAAACCCTCTCCAAATCAAAGTTTATTTCCTGTCGCTCTCAAAGTTTATGATTTTGGGCGGCAAGTCTAGCGATGTTGATAGATCTTTTTGGAGATGATTAATCGCCTCGGCCACAAACTCTCGCACAAACTGCTCCCGGCGGTTGAGCTGAAACTGCTTTTGCACCACTACGCCAATGCCGCCATCGCCCCAGTCTTGATTTTGAGTGAAATAATCCATAAAGCTTTTGCCCGCAATGCGGGTCAGATAGGCCGCGGTGATGCCCTGGACGCCGCGACTGGCGATCGCTGTGGGCAGCGTCGTCTGCATCCCTAACGCCAATAGGCTGAGAACGCCTTTTGCAATGCCTAAGCCGGTTAGCGTGCGGGCGACCGCGTAGGCCAGCTCTTTGCCTTCCGCGATGGAGAGATTGAACTGATAAACCTTACCCAATTCCACCACCATTTGAGCATTCATGGCGGCGGTGGCCAGCAGGTCAAGGCCCGGAAGCGGCGTGGCGGCCACGACAGCGGCGTTAAGCCATTGGTAGCGCTCCATAACGGCATTAGCGGCCTGATGGCGCTGCTGCTGAACCAGCTGACGGGCCGCCTGACTGAGCCGCTGCGATCGCAGCAGCAGGGAATCCGCCAGCAAATCCGCTCCTTCTGCCCGCAGCACTTCCGTCAACCGTTTCTCCAACGGCCACAGGTCGGCGTCCATTTGAGCAATTTCGCCAGTGGTCAAGCGCACCGGCTGGGGATGGGCAGCCACGTCAACCACATCAGCCGGGTCAAGGTCAGTCGCTAAGTGCGCTCGCACTTTTGCTAAAATCGCCTGCAGCTCATCTTCGGGATACAGATCGGCTTTGTTGAGCACGACTATCAGGCGCTTGCCGATGGCCAGGAGCGATTGCACTAAGGCATATTCTGACTGCCGCAGGTCATTGTCAATCACGAAGACTAGCAGGTCTGCCTCCGTGGCCAGCTGCCGCACCTGGGCTTCTCTTTCGGGACCGGCAGCGCTGGCTTCCAGCAGGCCTGGTGTATCGGTGAGCCACACAACCTGCTTAACCCCCTCCACCTCCAAGGGGTAAGCGGCGGCCACCGTTGTCGTGCCGAGGGGGGCATTAACGGTCCCCACGAGGTCTCGTAGCAGACCGTTCACAATGGAGGTTTTGCCCACTGAGCCCACCCCAAACAGCACAATGCGAATATCGCGCTGCTGCCAGTCTGCAGCTAGGGTCTGCAGCTGCTGTTGTAGGGCAGCGCGAGCAACCTCATCTTGAATCTGAGCAACTTGCTGCTCGACGCCGGCGATCGCCACCTGGGCGGCATCCGTCTTCGCCTCAGGAACGGCAGGCTCTGACGCTCGCTGGGGGCGCAAAAAAGGCCGGAGATAGTAAATTCCCGCAGCGATCGTGGCAATCACTAAGGCGGCTATTCCTACTAGAAATATCTGGGCCAACAGTGGCGAGAAGAGGGCGATCGCGGCTTGGGCTCGCAGCACAAAATCCACTAGCCACAGCAGTATCCCCAGCAAAAAAACTGCCGCAATGCCCATCACCAGCAGCCGCGTTCGCCTCATGTCCTTGCTTCCTGCTTGCCCGTATATTGCAACTCAACAGTCACAAACATTATTCGCTGCTTTGTTACAGATAGCGCTCAAAGTTGCCGAGGCGACTGACTTAAAACGGAGAGGGAGGGATTCGAACCCTCGGAACCTTGCGGCTCATCCGATTTCAAGTCGGACGCATTCGACCACTCTGCCACCTCTCCAGGCTATGTCATTGTAAAACATCCCTTTAATAATCAGAGTTGAGTTGAGCGAATTTTCGCTGTCAATTGTGAGCAGCGCGGTTTACAAATCAGTGCCTCAAGAGTGACGCGATCGCCGCTGTCGGGCAAACCACGTTTGTAGCTGGGTGCGGCACTGAGGTTCTAAAATGCCGCTCAACACTGCGAGGCGATGGTGAGCGGCAGCGCTGTCAGGAATATTGAGGACCGATCGCACTGCCCCCGCCTTTAAATCATCGGCTCCATAGATTAACAAGCTGATGCGGCTAAGGGCGATCGCGCCCGCACACATCGGGCAGGGCTCCAACGTGACATAGAGCTTGCAGCCCGAAAGATTCCAGTTGCCTCGGACTTTTCCCGCCTGCCGCAGCGCCAGCACCTCGGCGTGGGCGGTGGGGTCATGGTGCCGTTCCCGAAAGTTGGCTGACTCGGCAACTAGCTGCTCATTCTCGTCTACCACAATCGCGGCCACCGGCACTTCTCCGGCCTCCCCAGCAACAGTGGCCAAGGCCAAGGCCCGCTCCATCCACTGACAATGCTGCTGGTAAGTGGGATCGACGGCAGACATACAGTCACCCTGACCGGCGAGTCTGGTGCTTCACCCTCAAACATTAGCGACAAGACGCGCCGCTAGCAATAGAGTGTTTGAAGTGCAGAGTGCAGGCGGTGGTAAGACTGCCGCGATTGGGGCTGCGATCACAGAGGGAAATATCAGATCTGTGGCGGGGGCAGGGGTACAAGGTTGAAGCCTTGCAAAATTGGGCGGGGATGGGCTTTCGGATAGTGAATAGTGGTCAGGCGATAGGGCTGCAATTGAGGATTGGCCACCTGTTGGGGCCATTGAATTAGCGACGAGAACCCAGCCTGCAGGGTTGCGGTTTGGCCAACAATCAGTAGGGTGGTGAGTTGGTCATGGTCATAGGTAGTGAGCGATCGCTGAATGGCGGCCTGCCAGTATTGGCTAAGCTGCATCTGCTGCACCGCCAGACGAATGGTTTCAGGATGATTTTGCAGGATCTGGTCGGCCACGATGGGAGGCAATGCTGGCCGATGAGCCGATGCAGCAGGGTCTTCAATAATGGCAGCGTGTACGGTTTCGTTCTCCAACAGAGCCGTAATCGCTTTGGCGTCGGCCCGATAGTCGCCGCAGGGCAGCAACAACAGGCGGAGTCCTTGTTTGCCAGCTTTGAGCTTGGGCAGGCGAGCGCTCAGGGTGGCATTCAACAGGTGAAGGTGAGCGGCCCGATCAAGCGCTGTAGGTACGTCGAGCACTGTTAATCCGCTGTGGGTTTGCTGGAGCGCATGGTGCTTACTGGACGGTAGGTTAAGGGCAGTGTTTATGAGGGCCTGATTGCTGCTGCCGTGACCCACAACCAAAATTGTCTGGCCCGCATGGTGTGGCAGCACCGATTGCCAAAACTCCTGCGATCGCTCGTAAACATCCCGCACGGGATGATGGGAGACTGCGGCACCCGCTGCGTTAACGGTCTGCATTTGCACCTGATCGGGGTGGGTTTGCCAACGGTGGTAGAGGTCGGCGAAGCGCGATTGCACTTCGGTATATTGCAGCCCTTCCCATTCCGGCAGGTGCATCTCTTTTAGCAGCGGCGTGGTTACGACATCGCGCATAGGCGGCACTTTAAGCTGCGGCAACAGCGCGGCTACGGTTTGCTGGGCGCGTTTTAGCGGACTGGCGTACACCGCATCGATGGGGCAATGGGCCAAATAGCGTCCCAAGGTCTCAGAGGCGGCGTCTCCGGCAGCAGTCAGCTCGCTGTTGTCGCTGCTGCCCTGATAACGACCTTGGTCGTTGAGGGTACTGCGCCCGTGACGGAGCAGAATCACCCGCGTTTTAGCTTTCGACACCGGAAGCAAATCATAGCCAGGCAGGGCGGATTGGATGAGTGAGGTTTTGAGTTGAGCAATCATGATGGGTGGAAGGGTTGGGAGTGACAGGGTGGAGGTGATTGGGTTGGACGACCACGCTGTTCACAAAATGCCTTACCTGTAGAGGAAAAGGGAGGGTTTACGGGTGGGAATGGGCGATCGCGGGTGCTATTGAAGCAGCATTTTGCAAACGGTAGAGACGAGCATACCGAGCATTAAGACGCATGAGTTCGGCATAAGTGCCGCGTTCCCAAAGCTGGCCCTGTTCGAGATAGAAAATCTGGTCGGCATTTTGGGTGGGGCGGAGGTTGTGGGAAATCCAGAAGGTGGTGCGATCACGGGTCAGGCGCTGCAGGGCCTCGACAACGACCTGTTCGCTGGCGTTGTCAAGGCCGCTGGTGGGTTCGTCAAGAATGACAATGGGGGCATTGCGAATAGCGGCCCGGGCGATCGCGATTCTTTGTCGCTGGCCACCAGAGAGGGTTGCCCCCCGCTCGCCTAAGAGGGTGTCGTAGCCGTCAGGCAGCGCCGCGATAAAGTCGTGGGCGTTGGCAAGCTGAGCCGCAGCGATGATGTCAGCATCCGTGGCGTCGGGGCTGCCGTAGGCGATATTGTCGCGCACGCTAGCGGCAAACAAGATGCTGTCTTGCAGCACGATGCTGATTTGAGCGCGTAGGGAAGCGAGAGTATATTCTCGCAGGTCGTGGCCATCAATCAGCACGCGCCCTTCCAACGGGTCATAAAGCCGCAGCAGCAGACTTACCAAGGTCGATTTGCCACTGCCCGACGGCCCGACGATAGCCACTTGTTGACCCGCCTCAACGTCGAAACTGAGGTGGCGGAGGATGCCCTGCTCAGTGCGATAGGCAAAAGTGACGTCCTCACAGCGCACCGCGCCGCGAAACGGTGGCGCGGCGATCGCCCCGCGCAAATCCTGCACGTCAGGCTCAGTCTTCATCAGGTGAATAATGCGTTCCCCAGAGGCCGTAGCTTTGGCAATTTGACCGGTATATTTCGCCAGTTGCCGCATGGGTTTGAAGGCGACTTTAAGGTAAGTGACAAACACCAGCAGATCTCCCGGCGTCACGGCACCCTGCAGGGTCAGCTGCACCCCACGCCAGAGCACGAGCGCCGTCACAATCGCCACCAGTACTTCCACCAAGCGTTCTTGACCGGCCCGCAGGCGCTGCGCCTCAGCACTTTCTTTCAGGCTTTTCTGATTCTGCTTGGCAAACGACTTCTCCAGCATCGATTCTAGAGACAGGGCCTGTACCACTTGCATCGCTCCGATGGCCTCTGCTGCCGAGGCCGCCATTGCCCCCTCGCGCTGGCGCTGGCGACGGGCCACGGTCTGAATTTTGTTGCTCATGTGGCCGGTAGTCAGGAGAAACAGCGGCAAAACGGCGATCGCAATCAGCGCTAACTCCCAATTCAAAAAGAACATCACCCCCACCATGCCCAATAGCGCCAGGGTGTTGGTTAGCAGGGGCAGCGCCGCCACCACCGTCACCTCTCGCAGGCGCTCGATATCGTAAGTGACGCGAGTAATGAGGTCGCCACTCTTGGCCTGATTGTGAAACGAGAGCGAGAGCCGCTGAATGTGGCTGTACAAGGTACTGCGGATGTCAGTCATCACGCGGGTGGCGGCAACGGCCATATTCACCGCGCTGAGGTAAGCAAAGGTTCCCCGCAGCGTTGAGATCAGCACCAGCGCCACGGACAGTCCCGTCAACGCCAGCAGCGGCGATAGTCCCTCTAGCCCGCCGATGCCCAGGGACTCGACCTGAAACCCCGGCAAAATCACGCGGTCAAACATGAGCTTAAGGGGCCAGGGCTCCAGCAGGCGCATCGCTGTTTCGGCCAGCAGGGCAAAAAAGGCCGTCCACAGGAGGGACATTTGCGATCGCAAATGTGGCCAAAAGTGCCGCAAGATCGCAATAATGCTGGGCAAGGCAGCTCCCAAGGATTTGGGTTTCTTTTTAGGCATAACGAGAGGGTGTGTGGGTGGCTGGGTGGCTGGGTGGCTGGGAGCAAAGCACAAAGCACAAAGCACCTAATTCCGAATTCCGCACTCTGTAGGGCTCTGCCCTTCCCGCAGGGTACTCTGAACTCTGAACGCCGAATTCATCTACGCAGCCTGATCTGGTTCGGCTAAGGCGCTGATGACCTGCGGCTTGGGCAGTTTTTGTCGCTCTGGATGGGTTTCATAATAGCGGTGGGTGATCCAGCGGTTGAGCTGTCGCTCAACGGCAACGAGGGCGGACATCACGGCCGGGGGAGCGTGCCCGAGCAGCAGTCGTTGGACCCAGGGTTTGAGAAAGGCTTGGTGACGCCGATAGCCTAAGCGACGATAGCGTTTTTTGAAATATTTATCTTTCTTCGGCAAATCCCACTTTTTGCGGAAATATTTGAGGCTGCGGATTTCCCATTCATTGCTCCAGCGCAGCATAAAGAAGGCGAGATCTGACCAGCGATACAGCACTTCCGGGACATAGGTGACGACGGCGGCGGGTTCGCAATACACCGTGCCGCCGACCTGGGCCACGGTAAGGCAAAAGTCGATGTGCTCACGGGTGCTGAGCAGGTTTTCGTCGAGCGGGCCGATCGCGTCAAACAGCGATCGCCGCACCAGCATGCAGTGAAACTCGGCAAACTCACACTGGCGGCGCTGCAGTTTGTCCTGCACGTCGGCGACTGAGCGATTCACAAAATAGTGTTTTTCGTAAACCCGCCGCTGCTTTTGATTGCCGCTAACCTGCAGCACGATGCGAGCTTCGCCCCCAGCCAAGTGAATTTTTTCACCCAGAGGTTTGCCAATGCAGGTGAGCGGACAGACGACTGCCGCTTGGGTTTCATCGGCGCAGGCGACCAGCGGCTCTAGCCAGCCGGGAGCCACTTCCACGTCGTTATCCACAAAGACGACGTATTCGGTGGTGGCGTTTGCTAAGCCGAGGTTGCGCGCCTGATTGGGAGACAGGTATGATTCCGTGCGAATCAGCTCAAAGCCCCACTCTTCCGATTTTTGCTGCAGGTAATTGCGCACCGAACGAGGAGAACCGCCATCGACATAAATCAGTTCAAACGGGTAATTGCTGTGGATGTAAAGGCTTTCGAGCGCGGCCTGAGTATGGCTAAAGCGCTCGCGCGGGGAAATGATGAGGGTGACTTTAGGTTGCATAGTCATTAGGTGAGTAGGTGAGTAGTGGGTGAAGCAGCTGGGTGGTTGGGTGGCTGGGAAGCTGGGTGGTTGAATCAGCAACCTGCCACCTCACACCCTGCCACCCGGCTATGCGGAAAGGGCAAACACGTTTCCCTGACTAGCTGGCAGGACGCGGCTGTAGACTTTAGCCCAGTTATCTTGTTCAACGCTGGGGGCGAGTTGAGTCAGCACGGTTTCACGAGCTTGGTGGCCGAGTTGCTGGCGGCGCTGGGGCGATCGCGCGAGCTGCAGCAGGGCATTGGTGAGGGCGGCGCGATCGCCGGGAGGCACGACAAGGGCGTTGTCACCGTGGCGCAGAATTTCGCCAATGGCATCGACGTGGGTGCCGACGATTGCCCGATTGGCCAGCATCGCTTCGAGCATGGCGTTAGGGCAGCCATCGTGCAGTGACGGCACGGCAAAGATGTCGATATGAGGCAGATAGGCGAGGGCCTCGTGGCGAGAAATCAGGCCGGTAAGTATGACGCGATAGCGAATAGGGCTTTCCTGCACCTGCTGTTCCCAATAGGTGCGTTCGCGATCGGCATAGTCGCCCACCAGCAGCAGGGTCAGCGGCAGATGGTCGGCCAACTCGGCGCAGCTATCAAGCAGAAACTCCAGCCCTTTTTTATCGCGGAACCGACCCACCGAGCCGATGACCGTGCCCTGTAGCTGCTGCAAATGCGCGGGTGCGGGCAGATTTTGCAGATCCAGGGGACGAATCGAATTCCAGAAGGCGGTGGCGCGATGGCGCAGTTCAGGCACCAAGACGCAGGCGCGACGCTTGAGGGCCTGACTGACGCAGGTAACCCAGTCGGAATGGGCCAGCGTCCAGGTGATTTGCCCCGATTGTTTGGGGCTAAAGATATGTTTGTGCAGATCGCTGCCGCGCACGCTGTTGATCACGGGAATGTCGAGTTCTTTGGCGAGCAGGGTGGTCAAAAAGCCGGTTTCGTTAATGAAAAAGCCGTGGAACAGGGAGAACTGAAAGCGCGCGTGCAGCTGCTCAAGTAGGAAATACACCTCGCTGAGAAAGTCTTGCACAATCGGCTGATCAGAGCGAATGGCGGGATATAAGCGATGTACTAAAATGCCGTCTTGCGTGTGAGAGAGGGTCTGCGATCGCCGCAGGATGTCGTCTTTACGCTGTTTGGAATGGAACACCGCAATGTGGACTTCGTAGCCGATGTCTTTGAGCATATGGGCAATGCGGTGAACGGATTCGCCGACGCCGCCCACATCGGGGGGAAATTCGAGCGTCGTGATGCAGATTCGGGGATGGTTCATGATTTCAGGTGAGGGTTTTGGATTTTCGATTCCGGACAGGCAGGGGCACGGCAGGCCTTGCTCTTACGGGATTGGGGAGTTCGGATTGAGGTGGCACTGGGGCGATCGCCTCCACGGGTTAGGCGGCGATTATCCGATGGGCAAATTTCTGCAAAATTTGGCTGGTGTGGGCGACGCCATTGAGGTCAAAGCGGATGACGGACGGCTGGTTTTCCAGATAAGCGACGATGCGCTCGGCCAGCCGCTCGGGCTGCAGATCGTCGGGCCGAATGATGGATACTACGCCTAGCTCTGCTAGCCGCTCGGCACGAATGGTCTGCTCTTGGTCGCCGTTACCGGCAAAAGGCAACAGCAACGATCGCACCCCCGTTTTCAACACATTGAGGGTGGTGTTGTAGCCGCCCATATTGATCGACAGATCGGCCTGCCCCATGTAGGCCATCAGGTCGGGGGTATACCGCTCCACAGTCAAATTGGGCTGGGTTGCAGCCAACTGCCGCAGCGGCTCGTAAACTGTCGCGGGCGAAAACGGCCCCGCAAACATCTGAATGTGATGGGGAATGCGGCCTTCTAGCAGCTTGCTGGCCTCGGCCACCGTTTGCAGCAGCGAGTGCCCGAAACGCCCCCCGCCGACCGAAACCAGAATCCTAGGAGGAGAGAATTCTGAACTCTGAATTCTGAACTCTGAGTTCTCTTCTGCATCCTCTTGGACAACGTAGCCGGTGTAGCAAACCGGGCAGTTAAGGTCGGCGACGCGGGAGAAGCTGCGTTCTAGGGGCATAAACTGCGGATCGCCGTGAATCAGCAGGAGGTCAAAATATTGGTTGATCAGCTTGACGACTTTGGCCTCGTGGCGGGCTTGGTCTTGCTTGGTGACCACGATGTCGCGCAGGCTGGAGACGATCTGGGTGCCGCGATCGCGGGCGGCTTCAATCAGCGGCACCAGTTCTGGAGAAAAGCGACGCCGACCAAAGGGAAACAGCTCAACCACTAACACGTCGGGTTGAAACCGTTCGAGCACGGTCAGCATTTGCTGAGCCCGAGCGGCAAAGACGGCCTCCAAAGAGGCGAAGCCGACGGGCAGCTGCAGCTCGGAAAACTCATCGTCGGTTTTGAGTGGCGGCAGCTGCACCACTTCCACACCGAGAGGAATGGGGAAGTCAGCGATCGCTTCGCCCCCGTTTAAGAAGCAGATGTGGAATTCGTCGGTGAGGCCCTTCACAATTTCCATGCTGCGGATCAGGTGACCGATGCCGAGAATGTGTTGACAGTAAAACAGCAGGCGCTTCATGGGGTCATTGCCTCCAAAAGGGTGGATAGAGCCGCGGGTGCTGACGGCGTCGGGGGCTGCGGCACAGGGGCCTGTAGCGCCTGCAGCAGATACGCTTTGACTTGACCAACGTTGCCCGCCAGGGTGAAATTTTGCTGGACTTGGCGGCGGCCAGCCAGCCCCAGTTGGCGGCGCAGCACCTCATCGTCCGCTAGCTGGTGCAGCGCCGCTGCGAGCGCTGCCGCATCTTTTTCCGCCACCAGCAGGCCATTTTGGCCCGACTGCACCAGCTCGGTAATGCCCGAGATCGCGGTAGACACCACCGGCAGACCGATCGCCATGGCCTCTAGCAGCACATTGGGAATGCCGTCGCGATCGCC